>NZ_BAAAIZ010000024.1:43388-53063 GCF_039526425.1 Streptomyces thermospinosisporus | reverse complement strand
GCGGTGCCAGGCCACGCCCATGTCCTGCTTCAGCGCGACCGTGATCATCCAGATGAAGGACGTCCCGATCTTGATCATCGCGGTGAGGTGGACCAGGTTCTGCAGCGTGGAGAGGCTCAGGCCCCCGAAGGCCGCGACCAGGGGGTAGGAGGCGAAATACGCCGCCTCGTAGTGCTCCACGTGGTGGATGGCGCCCTCGAGGCCGCGCAGGGTGAGGATCGCCAGGCCGATGATCAGGATGACCGCCTCGACGAAGTACGCCTGGCCGAAATTGGAGCCGGCGAAGCGGGACTTGCGGCCCGGCCTGCGCGGGTGGCTCAGCTGCCGGATGACGATCAGGGTCAGGATGCCCAGGGTCATCGTCGCGCCGAACAGCTCGACCAGCAGCTCGTACGGCAGCCATCCGCCGACGACCGGCAGGGTCCAGTCGGCCTGGAAGAGCTGGCCGAAGGCGTTGGCGAGGGTGAGCAGCAGGCTGAAGAAGGCGACGGCGACGAACCAGTGGGCGATGCCGATGATCCCCCACCTGTTCATCCGGGTGTGGCCGAGGAACTCACGCGCCACGGTGAGTGTCCGCGCGAGCGGATCGTCGGTCCGCAGCCCGGCGGGGACCGGCTGGCCGAGTTTCATGAAGCGGTAGATCTGCGCGATGGCTCGGCCGAACAGTGCGACACCGACCAAGGCGAGCACCAGCGACACGATGATCGCGGTGAGTTGCATGAGGGCTCCTCGGGCCTGCGAGAGCGAAGTTCGAGACTACTAAGCGGTAACTTTGGGTTCTGGCGCAGACATTACCCAGGGCCGCAGGCTCCATGAAGGCGCGCGGTTGGTGATCTGCGTCGCTGAGGCGACCCATCGCCGGGCCCTGCCGGTCCGGGGCGGTACGTCATCCGCGGGGAGCGTCGGTCGTCATGAGGGCGCCGTGGACCAGCAGCTGTACGAGGCCCGGCAGTTGAGAGTCGCTCAGCGGACGGCCGAGCACCCGGGAGCGGGCGAACAGCAGATCGAAGTAGGCCTGGGCTATCTGCCCGGGCGGCAGCCGCAGGGAGTCCTCCTCGGGAGCCAGCAGGGCCGCCAGGGATGCGACGACGGACTCGACGGCCTCGTGAACCTCCCGCAATCCAGCGGTGGAGGCGGCGGACTCGCGCCACGCCCTGGCGTGCCCCGACGCCTCCAGGTAGGCCATCACCGTGCCCATGCGCGTCAGGTACGCCTCCAGCGCTCCGGCAGCCTCGAGGAGGCGCGCCGTCACCGAGCCGTCCAGAGGAATGCCGGCGAGCTCGCGCAGGACCTCGTCGGGGCGCGCGGCCTCGACCATGCAGGCGTGCAGCAACTCGTCCTTGTCGGCGAAGACCTGGAACATCGTCGCTTCGCTGATGCCGGCCGCGAGCGCGATCTGACGAGTGGTCAGGGCCAGGCCGTGCTCTGCGATCAGTGCGAGGGTCGAGCGGACGATCATCTGGCGGCGCAGCTCCGGGCTCATCTTCGGAGCCCGTCGCCTTTCGGGAGCCGGGGCGGTCATTCGCCGGAGGTTACTGACCGGTACATCACCCGGTCAACCGCGGTCCTTGGCTCAGCAGAACGACGCACGGGGCCGGTATGTCCGCGGGTGGCCATGGCCGTTGCCGGTCATAACGGAGCTGTTCCTCAACGGGCGGTATCTGACAGAGTCATGCGTGAACTGCGGCCACCTATCGGAAACGTGGAATGTGGCCCCGGGTCGCTGCACGGAGACCGGACGACATCCATGAGGCGGCGAATCCGCGGTCTCGCCCAAGCGCGAGGCCGGACCTCCTCTTTCCTGCTGAGCACCTTCACGGGAAGTCCCCCGCAGGAGGACCCGGACCGCTCCTACACGACTTGAAAGCGATACAGTGCCGGACATTGATGTGAGGCTGACAGAACCAGCCGCAGAGACGACCAAACTGATTGACGACTGGCTGACGGGCTACATCACCAAGCCCCATGCGGAGCTCGGTCGCAGCGGTCCCGTGTGTCCGTTCGTCGAGCCCTCACGGAGAGCCGGCTGTCTCGTGCTCTACGGTGCGGAATGGCGACCGGAATTCGGCCTCCCGCACATGGTGGACATCGTCGACAGCGCGGTTGAATGTTTTGCCGGCCACGCGTGGGACTCGCGGAATTCCAACCTCCACTCACTGATCGTGGCGGTGCCGGATCTGCCCCCCGACGCCTACTGGCTGATCGACAAGGCACACGAACTCACCAAGGACCGGATCGTGGCCCGGGGGCTCATGCTGGGGCAGTTCCACCCGGCCTGCGAAGAGCCCGCGGCGCGCAACAGCCGGTTTCCCGTGAACAGGTCGCCCGTACCGCTGTTCGCGGTACGGAACATGGCGCTGCACGACATACTCTTCCTGCACACCGACGACGTCTGGTTCGCGGAATATGAGCGGCACCATGGACGGCATTACGAGAAGCCGGACCGCATCGCGCCTGACTTCGTCAGGCTGTTCGAAGCCGCGCGAGCCCGACGGGCCCGCGAGCCGCACGGGCGGCGCACCGGATCGTCGAACCGGCCGCATCAGGTGACGTCCCGAGCATCCACCAGGGGCTGACCCATGGAGAAGAAGACCCGCATGGAGCAGCCGCCTTCCTGTCCGGTGCAGCAGAACGGCAGTGAGGGTGCACCCCCTTACGTCACCTACGCCCATATGGACCGGCTGCACGAACTGCAGCAACCGCGCTCCGACTCTCCGCGGGAACTGACGTTCCTGCTGATCAGCCATGTCAAGGAACTGCTGTTCCGGGCGGTGCTCGTGGAGGTGGACCAGGCCCGTGAACAGCTCCGCCAGACCCAGGTCGACCAGGCCTGCGACAGTCTGTCGCGTGCCGTGCGCGTCCAGCGGCTCCTGGTGAACGCATGGGACACGATGACGGCGATGTCGCCGGACGAGTTCCTTGCGTTCCGGGACATCCTCGGCGAGGCATCCGGCACTCAGTCCTTCATGTACCGGGCGCTGGAATTCGCGCTCGGCAACAAGGATCCTCGGACCGTGGCTCAGTGTTCCCGCTCCATCGGCCTCTATCCGGAACTCGAACGGGCGCTGTACACCCCGAGTCTCTACGACGAAGTGCTCAGCCTGCTGGTGCGCATGGGCGCCGCGATTCCGCGGGACGTCTACGAGCGCGAGCCCGGTGCGCCGTACTCGCCCAGCCCGGCTGTGGAACAGGCATGGCTCGCCGTCTACCAGGAGCCGGCTCGCTGGAGGCCGGCTCACCGGCTCGCGGAGCTGCTGACCGAGGTGTCCTATCAGTTCTCCCACTGGCGCGCCACGCATCTGCTGGTGGTGGAACGCATGCTCGGCAGCAAGCCGGGAACGGGCGGCACGGCGGGCCTGGACTGGCTCCGGTCGGTGAACGAGCACCGCTTCTTTCCCGAACTGTGGACCGTCCGCACACTCCTCTGACTCCCCGTCCCATCTCCTCAGATCTGGAGGGCTGGCCGTGACCGCCGCCTCTACCCCGACCATGCGCCAACTGGTGCCCATCCTGTTCGGACATGCCGCGTTCCAGCAGCTCAACGCGGCGTGCGAGCTGGGGCTCTTCGAGTATCTGCACCGAGCGCCGGGCGCCTGCGCGGAGTCCGTCGCGGCCGGTACCGGCCTGAGCATGCACTCCACCCGGGTGCTGCTGCTGGGGACGACGTCCCTCGGTCTCACGACGAAGGGCCCGGACGACGGCTACCGGAACTGCGCCGTCGTGGAGGAAGCGTTCCGCGAGGGCAGCTGGCAGGTGCTGCGGGACATCGTGGAGTTCCAGGCCAGGATCGCCTACCTGCCGGCCATGGACTACGCCGAGTCCCTGCGCACCGGCGAGAACATCGGCATCCGCCACTTTCCCGGCGACACGCAGGACCTCTACACCCGCCTGGCCAACACCGAGGGTCTGGAGCAGCTGTTCTACCGGTGCATGAACTCCTGGTCGACCCTGTCGAACCCGGTGCTGCTCCAAGGCGTGGACTACTCACAGGTCCGGCGGGTGCTCGATGTGGGCGGCGGGGACGCGGTCAATGCGATCGCCCTCGCCTCGGCCCACGAGCATCTGCGCATCACCGTTCTCGACCGGCCCGGCGCGCTGGAGGTCGCCAAGGAGAAGATCGCCCGGCACGGTCTCGCCGACCGCATCGACACCCATGCGGCGGACCTGTTCGACGACGCCTATCCGCCCGGCCATGACTGCGTCCTGTTCGCCCACCAGTTGGTGATCTGGACTCCGGAGCAGAACAAGGCTCTGCTCGGCAAGGCCTTCGACGCGCTGGACGACGGGCAGCGCGTGCTCGTCTTCAATGCCTTCTCCGACGACGACGGCACCGGTCCGCTGTATGCCGGACTGGACAGCGTCTACTTCTCCACGCTGCCCTTCCGGGGCAGCACCCTCTACCCGTGGCGGGACTACGAGGAGTGGCTGCGGCACTGCGGATTCTCCGAGATCAACAGGATCACGATCGACTCCTGGACACCTCATGGAGTCATCGAGGCCTACAGGGGCTGAGGTCCGGGCCCTGACAGCGGTGCCGGGCGGGGCGGGGTCCGGACCCGGCACCGTCCGCCGCCTGTCAGGTGATCAGCGTGGGGGTCGTGAACCGGGGGTCGTGGTGTGCACCGCAGAGCGCGATGTCGCGCAACGTGGTCACCGCCCGGTGGATGTCGGAGTGGGAGACGTACAGCGCGTTGAAGCCGAAGCGCAGCATGTCCGGGGGCCGCACGTCCCCGACGACCCCCCGGGCGATCAGGGCCCTCATCAGCGCATGGGCCTCCGGGTGAGCCACGGTCACCTGGCTGCCCCGGCGCGAGCCTTCCCGCGGAGTCATCAGCTCGAAGCCCAAGGACGCCAGGTGCTGGTCGAAGCATGCGATGAAGAAGTCACCGAGCGACAGACTCTTGGCGCGTATCTCGGTCATCTCGACGCCGTCGAAAACCCCGAGAGCCGCCTCGAGAGCGAGAAGGGAGAGCACCGGGGGAGTACCGATCCTGGTCCGCGCGATACCGGGCGCGGGCTCGAAGTCCTGCTCCATGCGGAACGGCCTGGCGTGCCCATGCCAACCAGTGAGCGGCGGCTCGAAGATCTCGTGGTGCCGGCGCGCCACATAGATGAAGGCGGGCGAACCAGGACCGCCGGACAGGTACTTGTACGTACAGCCCACGGCGATGTCGACGCCCTGGTCGTCCAGTGCGACGGGCAGCGCGCCCGCGGCATGGCACAGGTCCCAGACCGTCACGGCACCCGCGGCGTGAGCGGCGGCGGTGACCTCTGCCGTGTCCCACAGGCGTCCGGTGCGGAAGTCCACGGCTCCGTAGGAGACCACGGCCACCTGCTCGCCCTGCTCCCGCAGGAAGCCGCAGACGTCGGGCACCGGAACGGCCACGACCTCCAGCCCGCACAGACCGGCCGCCGACTGTGCCAGATACCGGTTGGTGGGGAAGTGGTCCGGATCCGTGACCAGCAGCCTGCGCCCGGGGCGCAGGCGCGCGGCTGCGACCAGGGCGTTGAACGTCTGGACGGAGGTCGACTCACCCACCGTGATCTGGCCGGGCGCTGCTCCGAGCAGGCGGCCGATGCGATCCCCGATCCGCAGCGGTGCGCCCCACCAGTCGTCCTCGGTCCATGCCGTGATCAGGTGATCGCCCCACTGGTCGCGGACCACCTTCTCCACGGTGGCCGGGACGCCGCTGGACAGCGCCCCCAGTGAGTTCCCGTCCAAGTACACGATCTGTTCCGGCAGCAGAAACATTTCCCGCCGTGAATGCAGCGGATCTGCCAGGTCGAGATTCCTGGCATCCCTCGCGGTGGGCACGGGTCACCTCTTTCGGTGGACAAGGAGAACGACGATGCATGTCTATGGCGGCATGACCCAGGAGGAACTCGACCGGGAGTATTCCCCGAGTTCCTGCGCGCCGCAATTCGCTGCGCATCTTACACGTTATGCGACAGCCAGCGACCGGGCCCGGAGAATTCTGGACCACCAGTCGGACGTTCGCTACGGGCCCGGCCCGTCGGAGTTGCTGGACTTTTATCCGCCGCGACGTCCCCGGGCCCCGCTGTTCGTTTTCGTACACGGTGGTCACTGGCAGGAGATGAGCAAGGAGGCGTCCGCGTTCGCCGCCGTCGACCTGGTGGAGCAGGGCGCGGGATTCATCGCCGTCGGCTACGGTCTCGCCCCGGACCACGGCATTGGATCCATGGTCACCTCGGTACGGCGGGCCCTGCGGTGGATCTCGTCCCACGCCGCGGAGCTGGGCAGCCGGCCCGACCTCGTTTTCGCGGGCGGCAGTTCGGCGGGAGCGCACCTTGTGGCGACGGCGCTGTGCGCCACCGCCGAGGAGCCCTGCGAGGTCGCCGGGGCGGTGCTGCTCAGCGGCGTCTACGACCTCGAGCCGGTGCGGTTGAGTTACGTCAACGACAAGGTGCGCATGGACGGACCGGCGGCGGTCGCCCACAGCCCCATCCACCACCTCCCCCTCGCCACGTCGAAGGCCGTCGTCGCGAGGGGTGCCGCGGAGACCGCCGAATACGCCCGGCAGCATGCCGACTTCGTGAGGGCGCTGACGCGTACGGGCCTGCGACCCGTCGATCTCACGGTGGCCGGGCGCGACCACTTCGATCTGCCCTTCGACCTCGGGTGCCGCGGCACCGCGCTGGGCGATGCCGTGCTGACCCTGATGGGTCTGTGACCACGCGGCGCCCGCAAAGCACTCTCGTGTGGCCGAATGCGGTCATGGCCCAACCCAGCCATCTGTACGGCTCTTTTCGTCTCCCCTCCCTCACCGGCCACTGTTACATTCCTTTTCGCCGATCACGAGTTCCGGCGGTGGGTCAAAACATGGTTCCCGGCGCAGGACAGGCGTGTCTTCGATGGTCAAAGGATGATGGAGATGGACCTCGCTCACGAGGTGTTCGGTATGCGCGTCGCGCCCTGGTCGGCCGCCCTCGGAGAAAAATCGGCGGAGCCCCTGCAGGAAAGCGTCGACATATCCTGGTACGGCGGATCACGAATTCCTTCGGGACATCCGGCGAGCGAAGCCGTGATACAGGCGCTTTCCGGGCTGATGGCTGTCAACGGCGCGGAGGCCGGCCGCCCTCGCCGTTTCGGTCTGGACGTGGCCTCGGCGGCATGCGGTCTCCTCGCGGGGCAGGGTGCCCTGGCCGCCGGGATCGGCCGCGCTCGCGGCCTGGGCATCGAGAGGGTGCGGACGTCCGTGCTGCGGGCGGGGACGCTCCTCGCCGGTCAGTACATCGGTGAGGCGACATCGCCCGAGGACTGGGCACCCTCGATGCGCGGCGACGGCGCCCCGCCGCCGTTCGCCGCTGCGGACGGCCCGCTGTTCGAGATCGAGACGTTCGACCCCGAACGCTGGGCCGGCTTCTGGCGGAGCCTGGGCGTGGAGGGTCCCGCTCTGCGCCGGTCCTGGCCCATCTTCCAGTACCGGTACGTCAAGGGGCACTGCGTGCTCCCCGGCGAGCTGCACCGGGCGGCGTCGTCCGCCCGGTGGGCCCGGATACGCGCAGCAGCCGACGAGTTCCGGGTGAGCCTGGCGCCGCTGCAGACGCACGGGGAGGTGTCCGCCGGGCCCGGCTGGTCGGCCGGTCATCCCGATCTGAAGCCGCTGGCCGCTCAGGGCAGGGGACGCTCCACGCCGGCACCTGCGAGCCGGCCGGGCGACGCACGGCCCCTCCCGCTGAGCGGGATGCGGGTCGTGGAGGCCACGACCCGGGTCCAGGGCCCGCTGGCCGGGCTGCTGCTGCGCATGCTCGGTGCCGAGGTCACCTGGGTCGAACCGCCACAGGGCGACATCGGAGGCATGGGCGCCTACTACCATCGCGGCAAGGAGCGGGTGGCCGTCGATGCCGCGCGCCCGCAAGGCCGTGACCAGCTCCGCGACATGGTCGCGGAAGCCGATGTGTTCCTCCACAACTGGCGCCCCGGCAAAGCCGCGGAGTGGGGCCTCACCGCGGAGCAACTGGCCCGTGTCCGGCCCGGACTGGTGTACGGCGAGGCGTCCGGCTGGGCTCCGCTGGCCGACCGGGACCACGTGCTCGGTACCGAGTTCATGGTGCAGGCCTACGCGGGGCTGGCCGACACCAACACGCCGCGGCACGAACGGCCCCGGACCACCCGTGTGCTGCTGTGCGACATCTTCGGCGCCCTCGTGACCTGCGAAGGGATTCTGGCCGGGCTCCTTCGGCGCGAGCGCAGCAACCACGGGTGGAAGTCCGAGACGTCGCTGCTGTGCGGGGCGATGGCCCTGCAGTCCCAGGCCGGTTCCGCTCGTGGATCGTCGCCTCGGACAGCGGGCCGTCCGCGATGGAACCCGCTGGACGAGCCCCTGGAGACCGCCGACGGCCATTTGGCGATCACCGTCGCCGAGGGCGCCGGCCGCCGCGCTCTGGGCGAAGCCCTGGGGATGCCGCTGCACGACGGGAACGAGGCGAGGCTGGCGGAGCGCTTCCGTGAGGCTCCCGCCGCGCACTGGGAGAAGGTCCTCAACGAGGCGGGCATCCCTGCTGCCGAGGTCCATGACGACCTGGCCGCGCTGGTTCATGACGAGCGTCTCGCGCCCTTGTTCGAGCCCTTCGAGGACGGCGGGCAGGCACCGGCAGCACCGTGGGTCTTCGAATGACCCACGCCGGCCGGTGCGTCAACACATCGATATCGAGGGACAACCTGTGAACGAACTGATCGCGACGCTGCACGCCGTATGCCGGGAGAGGGCCGACCAGCCCGCCATCACCTTCCAGGGCCGGTCTCTGACCTACCGTGAGTTCTGGGATCGTGTCGAACGCATGGCGGCGGCCTACCGGAAGCTCGGCATCCAGGCCGAGGACCGCGTCGTCTGCCAACTGCCCAACTCGCCGGAATACCTGATCTCCATGGTGGCGGCGTGGATCTCGCGGATCGTGTTCGTCGGTGTCGACCACGATCTGACCGGACCCGAACTGGCGTCGCTGGTCGATCGCACCGACGCCGTCGCCCTGCTCTACCAGCCCCGGGCCGGAGCCGACGACGGCATGGAACCGCTGCGCACGGTGCACGAGGCGTTCCCGGGGATTCACACGATCCTCCGGGGCACCGATGAGCCGGTGGGAACGCCCTTCGCCGACCTGCTGGACGACACGGCCGGCCTGCGGGAGACGCACCACGACCACGCGGCCGTCGACGATCTCGGGACCGCGCTTCTGCTGATGACCTCCGGTACGACGGGCCGGCCGAAGCTGGTGGTGGAGACCTGTCGGGCGCTGTGGTCCAAGACGGCGGCCTTCCTGGAGGCGATGCGGCCGGGCAGCGACGACGTCTGGCTGATCTACCCGCCGATGGCCCACGGCTTCGGCCTCAAGATGACGCTGATGGGACTGGCCAGCGGCGGCCGTCTGGTCGTGATGGACCGGTTCTCGCCGAGCGGTGCGCTGGACCTGGTGACGCAGGAGCGGGTCACGGTGCTGCCGGGCACCCCGGCTCACCTCCGGATGATGCTCGACCGGCGCGACGGCGACCGCCATGACGTGACCTCGCTGCGGTGGGGGGTCTCCGCCGCGTCGCCGCTGCCCGCGGCGCTGCTGGAGCAGGTGTACACCGTCCTCGGTGTCGAGCTGCTGTTCATCTACGGCTGCTCGGAGGGCTTCTACACCTTCACCACCGACCGCGGCGACATCGAGGCC
>NZ_BAAAIZ010000024.1:0-43363 GCF_039526425.1 Streptomyces thermospinosisporus | reverse complement strand
GACGGGCCCGAGGGCACTCCGGCCGACGGACATGTGGAGATCGTCGCGCTCGACGGTTCGGGATCCGTGCCCCGCGGGGTGCTCGGCGAGATCGTCTACCGCGCCAAGGTCCCGGTGCGTTACTGGGGGCAGGAGAGCGTGGGGGACGACGGGTGGTACCACACCGGTGACCTCGGGATCATCGACGACGAGGGCCGGCTGCACGTCCGCGGCCGGATCAAGGAGCTCGTCAACCGGGGCGGTCTGAAGGTCTCGTGCGTCGAGGTCGAGACGGCCCTGGGAGCGCTGCCGGCCGTGGCCGACGCCGCGATCTTCCCCGTCCCCGACCAGGTGCTCGGTGAGGCGATCGGTGCCTGTGTGGTGCCGGCCGACCCTGACGCCCCGATCGGTCTGGACGGCTTGAAAGCCGCCCTGCGCACCTCGCTCGCGCGGCACAAGATGCCCGACCGGCTGTGGATCGTGGACGCCGTCCCGCGGACCAAGCTGGGCAAGATCGACCGTGCGGCGCTCTCCGCGACGTTGGCGTCATGACCGTGCGAACGGACCTCACGCCCGCGCTGCGCCGTGCGAGCGAACTGCTCGCCGTGCGGGGCATCGACCCGCTCGTCCGGGACGGCTACCTCGACACCCTCCGGCAACGCCCCGGCAGCGTCGCCGCAGCGGAGAGCACAGGGATCCAGGCGCTCTGGGCCACCAGGGCCGGCGCGGGCTTCTACCGGTTCGCCCAGGCGCTGGTGCGGGCGGTGCTGAAGGGGTCCCGGACTCCGACCGAGTGGCTGGTGCTGCCGTCCGGGGGCGTGATTCTCGACGTCGGGTCCGGGCTGGGGCACGTCACCCGTGCCCTGGCCGCCAGTGCCGGAGGGGGCGTCGTCGTCCTGGGCGTCGACATCTCCGCGCCGATGCTGGCCAGGGCGGCCGAAGCGGGCATGCACCCCCGGGTCGGATTCCTGCTGGCCGACGCGGCCCAACTGCCCTTCGACGACGCCTGTGTCGACGGTGTGGTCTCCACCGCCGTGCTGCAACTGGTCCCGGACCGTGCCGCCGCGCTGGCGGAGATGGTCCGCGTGCTGCGGCCGGGCGGCGTCCTCACGGTGATGATCCCCAGCACCAGGCACGGTCCGGCCAGGCTGCTCGCGGCGCTGCCGGGTGGCGGAGCCCACTACTTCGACGACGACGAACTCCCCCGCATGTTCGCGGCCCACGGACTCACCGACGTCCACGTCCGTCAGAAGGGCTCGTTCCAGTGGGTTCGCGGCACCAGGAGCCCGGTGCCTTCAAGAACAACGATGTGAGGGAGGGACCATGGCGCGCAATCTCCGTCTGCTCTTCGACGAGCTGATGGCAGTGCAGCGGGACGCGGAGCCCTGGATCGTCGACCACCAGCCGGTCGCGGTGGCGGCGGCGGACGACAGGATCGCCCCGAGCGACATCGCCGACGCGGCGGCACGGGCGGCGACGCTGTTCGAGTCCGAAGGCGTCGGTGCCGGTGACCGATGCGTGGTCTGGCTCGACTCCGTCGTGGACGTGCTGGTGGTGGTCTCCGGCCTGTCCGCGGTGGGCGCGGTCCCGGTCCTGATCAGCCCGGTCCTGGACGCCCTGACGGTCGGGCAGATGCTGGCACCGACCACGGGCGTCGACCGGGTGATCACCACGAGCGCCCGGGTCGCGCCGTACGCCTCCCTCGGGGACGGCCGGCGCGTGGACGACTGGGCGGTGCTGGCCGGGCGGATGGCGTCCATGCCCCCACGGACGGCCCCCGCCGTCGCTCTGCCCGATGCGGCCGCGTACGTGGTCACGCACACCTCGGGAACGACCGGTGTGCCCAAGCTCGTCGAGTACTCGAGGGCCGTGATCGACTATCACGGCCGTCTGCGTGCGCTGGGGCACCGCGTCTTCCGCATGAAGGGCTACTCCCTCTTCGCCCTGTCGCCCTCGCACGGCGCCACGGTGGTGGCCCTGCTGTTCTCGCTGCGGCGCAATTCCCCGCTGATCCTGCTGGCCGGCACCGATCCGGTGACCGTCAGCCGCATCGTGCGGACGTGGCGCCCGACGTTCCTGGAGACGGTTCCGAACACGTACATGCTGTGGGAGGACCTCGCCGATGCGGGCGTGTTCCGGTCGGTCAGATGGTTCTACGCCACGTTCGACGTGCTGCATCCGGCCACCGTGCAGCGCTTTCTGCGCGGCAGCGGCCGGCGGTTCGCCGTCTTCTTCGAGCTGTACGGCCAGTCGGAACTGGGCGCCATCTCGGCTCGTATGCACGTGAAGGGGCTCAGCGGCAGCCGCAGGCACAGTGATCTCGGCCGCAGGATGAAGGGCCATCCCGTGGGGCGGGGAGTGCCCGGTGTGACCCGGATCCGGATCGTCGACGCCGAGGGAGCCGAGGTGCCCGCGGGCACGCCGGGACGCATCCAGGTGCGCACCAAGGCGCTGTTCTCCACCTATCCGAACCGACCCGGGGCCGCGCGCGCCGGGCGCAGCGACGGCGGGTGGTGGGACACCGGTGACTGGGGTGAGAAGGACCGGCTCGGCCGGCTGACGCTCATCGACCGCCAGGTGGACCGTGTGAGCACGGTGCCGAGCTCGATCGCCGTGGAAGACCTGCTGCTGGAACGGATGCCGTGGCTGCTCGAGGTCGTCGTGCTCGAGCAGGACGGCCGGATCGTGCCGGTGGCGGCGACCCGGGAGGGCCTCTTCGACGAGAAGGCCTGGCGGGAAGCGGTCGCGGACCTGCCGGGATTCGGCTCCCCCGTGGTGGTCGATTTCGCGAGTCTGCCGAAGACGGCGACCGGGAAGATCCGCCGCTCGGTGCTCGCCGCCCGGATCGCCGATGTTCCCGGATCCCCGGAAAGCCCGAATCGAGTGGTGTCATGACCGTCTCCGCCGAAGCAGCGAACCCCGCCCCGCCGAAATGGGCCGCCTATGTGCAGCTGGGAAAGCTGCGTATCTACCACCGCCTGTACCACTGGATCGTTCTTCTCGCCCTGCTGCACGCCGATTCGGTGTCCCTGCACGGTGCGATACCCGCCCTGCTGCTGGTCCCGCTGCTGTTGCTGTCGATCCAGAGCTCGGCGTGCGCCATGGACGACATCATGGGCTTCCGGGACGGCTGTGACATCGCGAACTATGGCGCGGCCGACTATCCGACCATGGTCCGCAAGCCCCTGGTCGCGGGCCTGCTGACGATGCGGCAGGCCGCCGGGTTCGTGGTCGCGGTCGTCACGGTCGCCACTCTCGCCGTCGTCGCCAGCGCGCTGTCGCTGGGAATCGACGTCCTGCCGGCACTCGCGATCTGGGCCGTCGTGATCGGTGTCGCACTGCAGTACTCGGGCGGCCTGAAGTTCAGTTACGTTCCCGGCGGGCTGGAGCTGTTCATCTCCGGGCTGACCCTGGTCGTCACGGTCGTCCCGTACCTGATGATCGCGCACACCGTGACCAGCACCGTGGTCCTCGTCGGGCTGCTCACCGGCAGCTGGTTCCTGATGCCGGTCTCGTACGGCAACGTGGCCGACCGCGCCGGAGACGGGGCCGTGCACCGCCGGACGCTGGCCGTGGTGCTGAGACCACGCACGTTCCAGGTGCTCATCTGGCTCCTGTACGGCTACAGCATCGTCCTCACGGTGCTCCTGTTCACGGTCGGGGACCTGAACCCGCTGACCGCTCCGCTGCTGCTGCCGGTGGTCGTGATGCACGCCGTGCAGCACTACCAGGGGAATGTGCAGGGCCGGCTCCGCGAGGCCATGAAGTTCGGTTTCCGGTGCATCGACGTCGGGATGCTCGGCCTGACCGCGGCGATCCTCCTGTCGTGAGGGCACGCCCTGGCACAACCGGATGGAGATCGGCACTGTGACGGCAATCAATGAACGGCAGGCCTCGCGCAGCGCTCCCACGGCTCCCGGGAGCCTGCCGTTGCTCGGCCACGCGCTGCGCCTCGCACGGCGCCCGCACGAGTTCCTGTCGACACTGCCGGCGCTCGGGCCGGTGGTGCGGATCAGGATCGGCGGGTACACCGGGTACGTCGTGACCGAGCCCGCACTGATACGCAAGGCCTTCGTCACCCATTCCGATCAGGGCATCCTGGCCGAGCGCACCCGGGCGCTGACCGGCGACGGCGTGATCGTCCTGCAGGGGCAGCGGCATCGCCAGGAACGCCGTCTGATCGCACCGGCGTTCGCCCGAGCCCGCATCGCCCAGTACGCGTCGGTCATGGCACGGCAGGGGGCGGAGTGCGCGGGGTCGTGGCGGGACGGTCAGGAGCTCCTCCTCAACGAGGAGATGCACGAGCTGGCCGTGCGGACCATGGCGGCGACGCTGTTCCAGGGCACGCTCGGCGCCGAGGCCTCCCGGCACATTCACCGGTTGCTGCCGCCGGTGATGACGCTGCTGGTGCGCCGGGGCACCCGGCCCGCCTGGACGGACCGCCTGCCCCTGCCGTCCAATCGCCGGTTCGAGGTGATGCTGGCCGAGCTGAAGGCCGTGACGCGCGACATCGTCACGAGGCGACGGGCTCAGCTGGCCGCCGATCCCGGACACGATCCGGGCGATCTGCTGGGCGCCCTGCTGCGGGCCCGTGACGAGGAGTCGGGCGCCACGCTCACGGACACTCAGGTGCACGACGAACTGCTCAACTTCCTGGTCGCCGGAACCCAGGCCGCGGCAGCCACACTGGCCTGGATCTTCCACGAACTCAGTGCGAACCCGGACGTGGAGGCGGCGCTGCACGCCGAACTCGACGCGGTGCTCACCGGCGGACGGCCGGCCGAGTTCGCCGATCTGGAACGGCTCGATGTGACCAGGCGTGTGGTGTCGGAGTCCCTCCGGAAGTACTCGCCCTGGTTGACACTGCGTCAGATCACCGAGCCGACGCGACTCGGTGACATCGAGATCCCGGGCGGAGTGCTGCTCTTCGCCTGCCCGATCGCGGTGCACCGCGACCCGGCCTTCCACCCCGATCCGATGCGGTTCGACCCCGACCGCTGGCTGCCGCGGAACAGGGAGCGCATGGCACCCGACACCTACCTGCCCTTCGGCATGGGAGCGCGTCAGTGCCCGGGGAACGTCTTCGCGCTCACGCAGATCACGCTGCAGATCGCGACCATCGCCGCACGCTGGCGATTCCGGACGATTCCCGGCAGCAGGGTGAAGGAGGTCGCGATCGGCGCCTTCATCCAGCCGACGCGTATGCCGATGCGGGCCGAGGCCCGGCTCTGACCGCCGGAACGCCGTGACACCTGGCCGGCGCAGTCGGCAGGGATGCGAAAGAGGAGACATGATCAATCGTCTGGCGGGATTCGCCGTGCGCGCCCCGAAACGCGTACTGGCGCTGGTCCTCCTGGCCTTCGTCCTGTGCGGTGGGCTCGGATCGAAGGTTCCCGACCGGCTGCTGGCCGGCGGGTTCCAGGACCCTGGTGCGGAGTCCACCCGCGCCGCGAACGTACTTGCCGACGAATTCGGCCTGTCCGGCGCACAGTTCCTGCTCACGATCGAATCGGACGCGGGCACCGCGGATGCCCGGGTCGCGGAGCGGGCCGAGGACATCGTCGCCGCGATGCGTCAGGACTCGCGCGTGCGGACGGTCGTCTCCCCGTGGACCGAGCCGCAGGAGGGCGCGCACCTGATCAGCCGCGACGGCCGGGTCGGGCTCGTCGTCGCCACGCTGAAGGGCGACGACAATGCCGCGCAGAAGACCGCCAAGGCCCTGTCCGACCGTCACGCCGGTGAGGCCGGCGGGGTGACGGTCACCGCGGGCGGTCAGGCCATGGCGTTCTCGGAGATAGCCACGATCTCGGCGCGTGACCTCGCCGTGGCCGAGTCGGTCGCGATCGTGCTGACCCTCCTGCTGCTGGTCTGGTTCCTGCGCAGCTGGGTGGCGGCGGCGATCCCGCTGGTGGTGGGGGTCATCGCCATCGTCTGCACCACAGCGGTGCTGTATCTGCTGACGCTGATGACCGACCTGTCGGTGTTCGCGATGAACATCACGACCGGACTCGGCCTGGCCCTGGCCATCGACTACTCGCTGCTCGTCATCGGGCGGTACCGCGAGGAGATCGCCCGCGGCAGCGGGCAGCAGGAGGCCATCGTGATCGCGCTGCGGCGCGGTGGCCGGGCGGTCGTGTACTCCGGTCTGGTCGTCGGCATCGCGTTGATCGGAATGACCTTCTTCCCCCTCTACTTCCTGAAGTCGATCGGGTATGCCGGCGCGGCGGTGGTCGCTCTGTCGATCGTGCTCACGCTGACCGTGGTTCCCGCACTGCTGAGCCTTCTGGGCACCCGCATCAACCGCAAGCCGCTGCGTGAGACGGAGGAGGCCGAATCCTCGTGGCTCTACAAGGTGGCGGTGGCGGTGCAGCGCCGGCCGGTCGTGTCCGCCCTGCCCGTCCTCGCCGTGCTGTCGGTGTCCCTGGCACCCGTCCTCGGTCTGCGGCTCGGCCTCCCCGACGACCGGGTGCTTCCGGCCGGCGCGCAGTCCCACCGGGTGGGCGACACGATCCGGGACGGATTCGACGAGAATGTGGCAGGAACCGTCCGGATCGTGGTGCAGAAGGCCGACGACCCGGCCGAGGTCGAGTCCTACGCCACGGCCCTCTCACGCGTCGGCTCCGTGACCTCCGTCGTCGCTCCGGCTGCCACGTACAGCGACGGACAGCGGGTGGGTCCGGGCGCGCCGACGACGATGAAGAAGAGCGTGGCGTATCTGACGGTGCAGACCCCGCTGAACCCGTACTCCTCCGCCGCCGCACGGCAATTGGACGCGCTGCGGGCGGTCCCCGCTCCGGGCGATGTCCTGTTCGACGGCCTGGGCCCGCAGACCCGTGACACCTCCGCGAGCATCGTCCGCGGCATACCCAAGGCACTGGCCTGGATCGCTCTCACCACGTTCGTGCTGTTGCTGCTGCTCACCGGCAGCGTCGTCATGCCGCTGAAAGCCCTTGTTCTCAACGCCCTTTCGCTGACCGCGAGCTTCGGGGCGATGGTCTGGATCTTCCAGGACGGTCATCTCGGTGCTCTCGGCACGACGAGCACGGGCTACACCACCGCCACGGTGCCGGTGCTGCTGTTCTGCATCGCGTTCGGGCTCTCCATGGACTATGAGGTGTTCCTGCTCGCCCGGTTCAGCGAGGAGTGGGAGAAGTCCGGGCGCACCAGGGCGGACAACGACACCGCGGTGGCGGTCGGTCTGGCACGGTCCGGCCGGGTGGTGACGGCGGCCGCGGTGATGATGGCCGTGGTGTTCGCCGGTATGGCCACCAGCGGCGTCTCCCTGATGCGGATGCTGGGTCTCGGACTCACGCTGGCCGTTCTTGTGGACGCGACGCTGGTCCGGGTCGTTCTCGTGCCGGCGTTCATGCGCATCGCGGGAACCTGGAACTGGTGGTCCCCGCGTCCGGCGCGCGCGGTGCTGGAGCGGGTCCGTCTGCGGGAGTGATGCCGCCGGGCCGTGCGGCGGGCCGCGGCGGCGCCCGAGGATGCCTCGTGTGAGGGCGTCGCCGCGGCGGGTGCGTCCGCGCGTGACCGTTCGGCGGACGAGCCGGTCAGTTGAGAAGACCCGAACGTGCGGCGACCATTCCCGCTTCGAATCTGGTACTGACGCCGAGTCGCCGCATGAGCGTCGCGGTGGTCCTCCGAAGCGTCCTGGGCGAGATCTGCAGTTCTCGCGCAATGGCGGTATCGGGCCGGCCACTGGCCCACAGACGCAGCACCGTCAGCTGGTCGGGCGCCAGTTCGGGCGGGCGCGGCCGGCTCGCCTCGGCCTCCGGGTGCCCGGTGCCACAGATCTCCAGCGCCGGTTGCGTGGCGGCATCGCTGGCGGCGTCCCAGCAGAACTCGAAGACCCGGCGCAGGCACCCGACGAGAGGTGAATTCGTGACCAGCAGCATCCTTTCCGACGCCCCGTCCACGTCCGTCGAGACGAACGATAAGGTGTCATCGACCACGGTGGCCTGGAAAGGGATCAGGGGCGATGTGCGTACGTGGCAGCCCAGCGATGTGAGCTGCCGGAAGTACGAACGGGAGCGCAGGCTGGTGTGCAGCTGCTGCTGAATACATCGGACGGTCATCCCGCGTTCTCTTGCGGACTGGAAACGCTCCAGCTCCCGGTTCATCTCGTCCGGAGAACCGAACGCGGGCCGCAGCAGCATGATTTCCTCTGCGGGCAGCTCGACGATGCTGTCCTGGATCTCCGCTATCCGATCGGCGTCCTTCACGATCTCCAGGTCCGACGCCTGGTGCAATGGAGGCCACATGCACGACGCCAGTGCGGAGACCTGCTTGTGCAGTGACCGGGTGTATTCCGAGCACGATGCTATAGACTGTTCCTGCAGTTCGATCAGCTGGAGCAGTTGTTTCACCGGCTCATCGACATCGGTCGTTGCACGCAATTTTCGCTGTGTGCTGATCATATCCCCCGTGCCTTGACCTGAAATGCGGTTCAAAACCAGTCTGATGGCTTCAGCTGCGGTGACGATGCGTCAAGCTGCGGACGGCGGTGATGGCCGGGCTGCCGGGTGTGAGCCGTGCATGCGAGCGGGACTTCACCCCTGCTGTGCCGTCTCATGTCCGCCCTCCGCCGGAGCTACTGTGCGGTAGCCGCCCTGCGTCACAACATGTCACACCGTCAGCCCGGCTGTACACGCGGTTATCCCGTGATCTCGACCACGGTTGGTTTGCGGCGCACCGACCCGCTTGGTCCTGCTCATTCTTGTCTGCCGTCTTCTGCCCAGCCGTGCCCCGAGGGTGCACCGGCCCGCCTGCAGCAGTCCGGCCGAGCCCGATCCGCTGAAGAGTTCCGGAACTCCGGCCGTTTTCTGACCGCTTGCGGCCATGGCCTGAACCGGCGTCATCCGCCGCGCAGCCGACAGCTGCCGATCTTGTATCCGTCAAACGCAGGCTGCTACGGTCCTCAATGTCTTCACCCGGCTGCCGGAACGCACGCGGGCGACCACTCCGGTGAATTCGCCGCTGCCGACCTGGCATTGCGCCGGAGTTCGGGGCGCACAACAAGGCGGTCTTTTTCGTTCACCAGCTGCCGAAGGCACGCCCTCACACCCGAGCAGGGATGAGAGAAGTAACGTGAGAAGTGTTTCTGCGCAACGCGGCGCACTGGACGTGATGGCCGAGGCGCGCGAGCTGATCTCTCCCCTGCATCGCGCCACGATAGCCGCGCTGCCGGAAGAGATCAGTCATATAGCGGGCTACCACATCGGGTGGTGGGACGCGAACGGCCGGCCGTGTGGGCGGACCGGGAAGCACATCAGGCCGGCCCTCGCCCTGGCCAGCGCTCGCGCGATGGGCGGAGACGCCGCGGTGAAGTCCGCGATCCCGGTCGCCGTGGCGGTCGAGTTGGTCCATGACTTCTCCCTCCTCCATGACGACGTGATGGACAAGGGCACGGTCCGCCGTCACCGGCCTACGGCATGGTCCTTGTTCGGGACCTCCAAGGCCGTACTGGCAGGCGATCTGCTCCTCGCCGAGGCGTACCGGTTGCTCGCGTCCTCGGACCTCGACGATCCGGGGCGCCTGACGAAGATCCTTGCGCAGGCCGTCCACGACCTCTGCGTCGGGCAGGCACTGGACCTCGCGTTCGAGAACCGCCACGAGGTGACGCTTGCCGAGACCAGGTCCATGGTGTCGGGCAAGACCTGTGCACTGATCGCCGGCGCTTGTGAACTCGGTGCGCTCACAGCGGGAGCGGACGCCGGGGCGGCGGCCGCGGTACGCGCCTTCGGTGATCATCTCGGCATGCTGTTCCAGCTCGTCGATGACATGCTCGGCGTGTGGGGGGACCCTCGTGTGACCGGGAAGCCCGTCGGCGCGGACGTGGCATCGCGAAAGAAGAGCCTCCCCGTTGTCGCCGCGCTGGAGGCGGGAACCGAGGCGTCGCGCAGCCTGTCCGCCCTGTACCGCAGTGCCCGCCCGCTCACCGGCGAAGACGTGGCCAAGGCGACGCAGTGGGTCGAGGAGGCCGGCGGAAGGGCATGGGCCGACGCGGAGGCCACCCGGCTGCGTCAGGCGGCCCAGGACTGTCTCGAGCAGGTCGGCGCTGATGCCGGGGCCTTCAACGACCTGCTGTCCCTGATGCGCTTCCTCGTGGAACGAAACGCGTGACCTGTCCGCGCCGCAGGCGTTCCGGCCCCGCGCCGGAGCACGCGCCCCGGTGCGGGGGCGGCTCCCTCATTCTTTTCAGGTTCATTTTTTGAATTTTCAATCGATCGTCGACCGGGCCGACTCGGGGAAATTGGCCGAAAGGCATTCTTGCGCCCGCGCATCCTATTCCGCGTCCCCGGGCCGTGCAATGGGGCTGGGGCGGCCTCCCGGAAGTCGATCGTCCTAGCGGAATCTCCGACTCCCTTTCCAATTCCGTTCCCGCACCTTGATCAATGATCAATAGGTGATCCCTTTCCCGGACGGAGTACTGGACACAAACCTTGCGCCGGCCCCATCCTCCTGGCAGGGTGCCAGAGTCGTCGGTTCTCGGCATTGGGTCATGGGGGAGACACGATGTTCCACAGCTTTGCGACCACCCGGGACAGCTCTCCCTTTCCTCGGACTGCGGTTCGCCGCCCTGCCTGACTCGTCCGTGTCCGGATGCGTCACGACCCTGGTAGGTCCGCCGGAAGTCTGAAGGGGAGGAAGGAAACACGATGGGCCACGCCCCGGTTTCCGCGGGGAAACCGTTGCAACACCAATTCCGCTGTCCTGATTCGTACCTGGGCGGGCTCCTGTCGGAAGTCACCCGGGTACCGATCCGCAGCATCCTGGTCGCGGGCTCGCCTCGTACGGGCGGAGAGGATCCGCGGCACATCAATGCGCTCGCCGAGGTCTGCTCCGACCTGCCGCCGATCGTCGTCCACCGGAAGTCGATGACCGTCATCGACGGCGTGCACCGGCTCAGGGCCGTGCAGCGCAGCGGTGCCACCCATATCAGCGCCGTCCTTTTCAACGGGGACGAACGAGAGGCCTTCGTCCTCGCCGTCAAGCTGAACAGCAGTCACGGCCTGCCGCTCACCCTGGCCGACCGCAAGGCCGCGGCGCTGCAGATGCTGGCCGACTTCCCGGAGTGGTCCAACCGGCGCCTGGCCGGGATCGTCGGGCTGTCGGACAAGACCGTCGCGGCGCTCCGCAGGCGGTCGGCTGCGGAACTTCCGCACCCGGCCACCGTCCGCGTCGGCCGGGACGGAGTGGCCTATCCGCTCATGGCGGGGGAGGCGCGCAGGCGCGCGATGATGTACCTCGCCGAGCATCCGGACGCCTCCGCGCGCGAGGTGGCGCGCGCCGCGGGGATCTCGCTGACCACGGCGAAGGACGCGCGCCGGAGGGTGCGCGCAGGTCAGCAGGAGGCGACGAGTGCGGCGGCCCGGGGCGGGGAGGCGAAGCCGGCGGGCGATGCCGCCGGCCGGGGCGCGGTCGCGCGCGGCGGTGGTGCCGGCGTGCCGGCGGCGGCCGTCCGGCGTTCCCGGGTGCAGCCCGTGTGCCCGGACCTGCAGCTGGCCATCCGGCGGCTGCGGGCCGATCCCTCCCTCCGGTTCACCGAGGTGGGCCGCAGGCTGCTGCGGACCCTGGACGCCTCGGCCACCCAGCCGCACGACTGGGCGGCGATGGCCGGCAGCCTGCCGATCCACTGCGCGCCGGTGATCGCGGAACTGGCGCGGCATCAGGCGGTCAGCTGGCAGCTGCTGGCCGAATCATTGACGGAACGTCTGCATTCCAGGGAAGCTGACGCCTAGCTGTACGGCCCTTTCGGACGCCGGTTGCCGAGGCTGATTTCCTTCGGTCCGGCGGCGTCGGCCGGCCGCGCTCATTGTTGTCGTCTCGTTGATTCTTGGCGTTTCCTGTTCCGGTTTCCGTACGGAAACGGAACAACGGCTCCCGTAATAGGTCCGAGAGAAATCACGGCCGTCGGCCGGAATGTTGTGTCGTGTTCGAGTGCGCTCGTACGATGACTTCCCACTTTCGAAGCGGGGGAACGTGATATCCACGACTCGTAGTGATTCCGCGTTACCGGAGATGCCGGAGCAGTGGTACAACTTCCTGCCTGATCTTCCGGGGCCCATGCCCGAGGTGCGGGACTCCGGGAGCCCCAGTGCTGCGGAGATCGCCGAGACGATCCGGCCGCGGATTCTGATCGAGCAGAATGGTACGGACCAGAAATGGATCCCGATACCCGAGCCCGTCTTGGAAGGGCTGCGCCAGTGCGGCCGGCCCACTCCGCTGCACCGGGCGCACCGGCTGGAGCAGCACCTCGGCACCCGCGCGAGGATCTATCTCAAGCGCGAGGACGTGCTGCCCACCGGCAGCTTCAAGCTCAACACCGCCATCGCCCAGGCCCATTACGCGGCCGAGGAGGGGCGGACCACCCTGGTCACCGAGACCGGTGCGGGGCAGTGGGGGATGAGCGTCGCCCTCGCGGCGAGGATGTCCGGACTGCGGGCCGAGATCTTCATGGTGAGGTGCTCGCTGGAGCAGAAGCCCTACCGGCGGCACTACATGGAGCTGCTGGGCGCCGAGGTCGAGCCCTCGCCGTCGCCCCGGACCGCGATCGGGCGGAAGATCCTCCAGGACAAGCCCGACCACCCCGGCAGCCTCGGCACCGCGATCAGCGACGCGATCGAGCATGCCCTGGGTCTGCCCGGCGCCGCGTATCTCGCCGGCAGCGGCATGCCGCACGTCTGCCTCCACCAGACCCTGCTCGGCCTGGAGGTGGCGGCGCAGCTCGCGGAGTACGGCGAGGAGCTGGGCGTTCAGGGCCGCGGCGATCACCTCATCGCCTGCTCGGGCGGCGGCAGCAACCTCTGCGGGCTCGTCGGCCCCCACCTCAGGGCCAGGGCGGACGGGGCGGACCTGCGCTTCCTCGCCGCGGAGTCCACCGCGGCACCCCGGCTCACCCGGGGGGTCTACGCCTACGGCCGCACCGACCTGGGCGGATTCACACCCGAGGTGCTCGGCTACACCATGGGTGAGGACTTCATCCCGCCGCCCAACCATGTGGGCGGCCTGCGCAACCACCACAGCTCCGCCCTGGTCAGCCTGCTGCGGCACGAGGGCGTCCTGGACGCCGTCGCCTTCGACCAGCGCACGGCCCTGGAGGCCGGCCGCCTCCTGCTGCGGACCGAGGGTCTGCTGCTCGCCCCGGAGGCGAGTCACGCGGTGGCGGCGGCCCTGGACGTGGCGGCCGAGGCCCGCACGGACCAGCGGGAACCGGTGATCGTCGTGCTGGCCAGCGGCGCCGGCTTCCTCGACCTGCAGGGCTATCACGAGGTCCTGGCCGATCCGCACGAGGCCCTGGTCGATCCGTAGGTGCAGGGCGCGCCGGCCGGGTCACGGGCACCGCCCGTGCCTCGCCCGCCGGCCCGGTCCGGGCCCTTGCCTCGCCCGCCGGCCAGCCGCCCGCCCGTCACCGTGGCCCCGGCGGACCCGCATCGCCTCGGCACCGACCCGCCCCGGCACAGACGACCGGCCCAGGCCACCGCCCCAGCCCACACAGAACGCCCCCACCCCTCACCACCCGCCCCCGTCACGGCAGTTCCGCACCGCGCGATTGGGAAGCCCTATGCGCTTGGCGACATTCCAGCCCCGGCCCGGCGTCCACTGTGAGACGTCCACCCTCCGGAACATGCTGCACCACGCCGGTGCCGACATCTCCGAGCCCATGCTGTTCGGCCTGGGCCGGGGGATCGACGTGCAGTACTGGGACGGCCCGGAGCCCGGCCGCTCCGCGCCCATGCTCACCGGCCGGATCGGGCCGGCCGAGCTGTCCCGCAACGCCTGTGCCGCGCTCGGCGTGGAGCTGCGCGAGTCGCGGGCCCCGGACGGGGAGGCGGCGCGGGCCGAGGCGGTGAAGCTGCTTCAGGCCGGCCATGTCCTGGGGGTGTCCGTCGACATCTTCCACCTCGACTACTTCTCCTCCCGCAGCCACTTCGCCTCCCACTACCTCGCGGTGTACGGGCTGGACGGCTCGCTCGCCCATGTCGTCGACACCGAGCAGCAGGGCGGGGCGCAGACCCTGCCCGAGGAGTCGCTGCGCCGGGCCCGCGACTCCGACGAGGGGTTCCTGCCGTCGCCGAACTGGCAGATGTATGTGGAGCGGCTCCCGGACCGGCTGCTCGCGGACACCGACGCGGTGCTTCGGGAGCAGATCTGGCCGGCCGTCCGGGACGCCGCCGGCCGGATGGCCGGCGACCACGGGCCGCGGCGCGGTCTCGGTGCCCTGCGCACGGTGGCCGCCGAGGTCGCCGGATGGGGCGAGTCCCTGGCCGACGCGGAGGAGTCGGTGCCGGGGGTGGGCCGCTTCTGGCGCTTCGCGGGCACCGGGGGTGCCAACTTCCGCAAGCTGTACCGCGACTTCCTGCACGAGGCCCGGCAGCGCACCGGTGACGCGGTGCTCGATCCGCTCGTCGAGGGCTTCGGCGAGGTGCGGCGCCGGTGGGACGAGGCGACGGACCTGCTGATGGGCTACCGCGGGAACGACGACCGGGGGCGGCGCACCCTCAGGACCGTCGCGGGGCTGCTGGCGGAGACCGCCGAGGCCGAACAGGCCCTGTACGAGCGGCTGTTCGCGGTGGCCGCCGAACGGGCGGGTGAGGCGGAGTGACGATCACCCGGATGAAGTCCGTCTGCCGGATGTGCCACGGCGGCTGCGGCGCCGTGATCGAGCTCGTGGACGGCGTCCCCACCGGCATCCACGGCGACCCGGACAACCCCACCAGCGAGGGCTACTTCTGCATCAAGGGCAAGGCCTCGCTCGACCTGCTGCACAGCCCCGACCGGCTCACCACGCCGCTGGTGCGCACCGGGCGGCGCGGCTCGGGCAGCTTCGAGCCGATCGGCTGGGACGAGGCCCTGGACCGGATCTGCGACCGGCTGGCCGGGACCATCGCCCGGCACGGGCCGGAGTCGGTGGCACTCGGCCAGGGCACCGACCGCAACTACCAGGAGTGGGTGTTCCGGCTCGCCAACGCGCTGGGCACGCCCAATGTGGTCGGGCCGGCGCATGTGTGCTTCTACCCGCGGGTCATGGCCTCGGTCATGACCTACGGCGCCTTCACCTTCTGCGACTACGAGGGCGACCCCGAGGTGGTGCTGCTGTGGGGCAGCAACAAGCCGAACACCCACTCCGACGGTGTGATCGGGGTGAAGCTGCTGCGGGCCGTGGAACGCGGCAGCCGCGTGATCACCGTCGATCCGCGGCGGACGCGGATCGCCGCCCGCTCCGGACTCCACCTCCCGATCCGGCCGGGCACCGACTGCGCGCTGGCGCTCGGCATGATCAAACTCGTCGTCGACGAGGGCTGGTACGACCGGGACTTCGTCGCCGAGTACACGACGGGGTTCGGCGAACTCGCCGAGCACGTACGGGAGTACGACCTCGAGCGGGTCGCGCGGATCACGGGTCTTGAGCCGGAGCTGATCCGTCGGGCGACCCGCGCCTACGCCACTGCCTCCCGGGCGTGCATCGAGGCCGGCACCGGGCTGTCGCAGAACGAGAACTCCTTCGACACCCACCGCGCCATCGCCCTGCTGTCCGCACTCTGCGGCAACCTCGACGCCCCGGGCGGCGACGTGATCTGGGAGCCCATGCCGATCGAGGGCCGGCGGGCCTTCCCCCGCTCGGACCTGCTGCCGGAGGAGCAGGCGAGGAAGCGGATCGGCGGCGACCGGCACCGGATCCTGTCGATGTCCGGCTGGGTCGCGCCGGGCGACCTGCACCGGGCCGTCGTCACCGGGTCGCCGTACCCGGTCACCTCCCTGCTGCTCTTCGGCAGCAACATCCTGGCCTCGCACGAGAACACCGATCTGGTGCGCAGGTCGCTGGAGAAGCTGGACCTGGTCGTGGTCTGCGACATGTTCCTGACGCCGACGGCCCGGTACGCCGATGTGGTGCTGCCCGTCTCCAGCTGGCTCGAGCGGGACCAGATCGTCGAGTTCAACTCCTACATCGCGGCCCGGCGGAAGGTCGCCACCGTCGCCGGCTGCCGTTCGGACGAGGAGATCATTCTCGCGCTCGCCGAACGGCTCGGCCTCGCCCGGCACTTCTTCCCCTCGGTGCGCGCCGCCCTCGACGCCAAGCTGTCCGGCATCGGGCTGACCTGGGAGCAGTTCACCGAGATCGGCTACATCCGCAACGAGAAGCGGTACCGCAAGTACCGCGACGGCGGCTTCAACACCAGGTCCGGACGGGTCAATCTGCGCCACGACGGGCTGCGGGCCATGGGCTACGAGCCGTTCCCGGTCCACCGCCGGCCGCCGGAGCCGGACCCGGAGCTGCCGTACCTGATGACCAGCGCGCATCCGCGCCAGTTCTACAACACCGAGTTCCACCAGTTGCCGGCCACCTCGCGCAGCCAGTCGGCGGCACGGGTGACCGTCCACCCGGACACCGCCAGGCGCGAGGGCCTCACGGACGGCGACGAGGTGGCCCTGTTCTCGCGGGCCGGTGCGCGCGAGGTGCGCATGACGGTCCGGATCTCCGACTCCGTCACGCCGGACGTCGTGCTGGCGGACGCCGGCTGGTGGTATCCGGGCGAGTCCTCGGTCGACGAGTCGCTCAGATCCTCGGTCAATCACCTGACCAGCAACGACCGTTCCGACGTGCAGATGGGGAGCGCCACGATGAGAGGTCTGGCAGTGGGCATCCGGCGACTGGGACCCGGCCGTGGCTAGCGCCCGCGGCACCGTCGCCCCCCGGGTGCCGGAGACCGACGAGGGCCTGCAGGGCGACGAACTGGCCCTCAAGTACGACGAGATGCAGCGCCACATCCGGGACAACGGCTGGCTGCAGGAGAAGATCGACGACATCCTCGCCGCCGGCATCGACTCCGGTCAGGTGCTGGAACTCGGCTGCGGCCCCGGCTACCTGGGCCTGGAGTGGCTCCGGCAGGCCCCCGGCACCGCCCGGCTCACCGGCCTCGACATCTCACCGGCGATGCTGCGGCGGGCCGGCGCCAACGCGGCCGAGTACGGCCTGCGGGACCGGTGCGTCTACGAATGCGGCACCGTGCTGCAACTCCCGTTCGAGGACGGCCGTTTTGACCACGTCATCAGCGCCTCCTCGCTGCACGAATGGGCGGAGCCGGTGACCGCCCTGAAGGAGATGCACCGCGTGCTCCGGCCCGGCGGCCGGTACTGCGTCTCCGACCTGCGCCGGGACATCGACCGGACGACCTTCCAGTTCATGAAGGCCAACATCGCCGCCGACATGCGCCCCGGCTTCCGCACCTCGATCCGCTCCTCGTACCTCACCAGCGAGGTCGAGGAGCTGCTGAAGGGCACCGCGCTCGAGTCGGCCGTCGTGACGCAAGTGCAGATGGGGCTCGTCATCACGGGCAGGAAGGAAGGGCCATGAATCCACTCGGGCAGAGCTCTCCGGCCATCACCGCCACCTACGAGGGCCGCTTCCCCGCACGCCCCGGCTTCCCCGGGGCCTGGGAGGAGCTCCTGCAGACGTCGGCCGCCTGGCAGGAACTCGACTGCGCCAAGTACCTCTCCGCCTGGTGCGGCCATGCCCCGGACCATGTCGTCGACCGGCTCGCCGGCGTCAACCACATCGGCGTCTACCTGGGCGACTACGCAGGCGACGAAGAGGTCTTCGACTGGCACGCCCACCTCGACGAGCTCAAGACCTCCGGCCCGGTCACCTCCGTGGAGATGGGCCCCTCCTACATCTCGCCCCGCCAGTACGGCACCCCCGGCTGGTGGAACTCCGTCACCCTCGCCGACGGTCGGGTCATCGAGATGTTCGCCTGCCGCCGCTTCGGCCCCTGGGCGGACCGGCCCGCCGAGGAGAAGGGCCGGCTGATGTCGCACGTCGCCATCGCCGTCCGCACCGGCGACGACGTCCGCCACGTCCTGGACGTCCTCGAGAGCGAGGCCGGCCACCTGGAGACCATCGCCTACACCGAGGCCGACGAGGCCGGCCACACCTACGGGCATCTGCGCAACAACGACAGCGGCACCGTGCTGGAGATCGTCTACGAGGAGCCGCGCGACGGAACGGGGCACGCCGATGGCCGTCATTGACATCTCCCCGTACTCCGGGGACCACTGCGAGTCCACCGCCCTGCTCAACATGCTCCGCAACCACGAGATCGAGCTGAGCGAACCGCTGCTGTTCGGCCTGGGGCGCGGGCTGTCCTTCCTGTACTGGCACTCCAAGCAGATGCCGGCGCCGTTCCTCGCCGGCCGGGTCAAACCCGACCATCTGATGCGCAACGCGGCCGACGCGCTCGCCCTCGGACTGCGCACCCAGGAGACCGCCTCGCGGGCCAGGGCCGAGGCCACCCTGCTGCAGGCGCTCGACGAGGGCGACGTGGTGGGGCTCAAACTCGACCGCCACCACCTCGACTACGCGCAGGAGGACCACCACTTCGCCGCGCACTACGTCGCCTGCATCGGCTACGAGGACGACCGGTTCGTCGTCGTGGAGACCCGGGCGCTGGGCGTGCAGTCGACCTCGCGGGAGAGCATGGCGCGCGCCCGCGCCGCCCGGGGGCCGATGTCCTCCCGCAACCTGTCGGTGCGGATCGACCCGCACGGCTACGACCCGTCCCGGCTGGCCAAGGCCTGCCAGACCTCGGTCCTGGCCACCGCGCAGGAGTTCCTGAACCCGCCCATCACCAACATGGGCTTCAAGGGCATCGCCAAGGCCGCCGCGCTGATGCGCACCTGGCCCGACCGGCTCGGCAACACCGGCGAGGCCATGCGCATCGTCGGCGCCAGCATGGAGGAGGGCGGCACCGGCGGCGGGCTGTTCCGGACGCTGTGGGCGCGGTTCCTGGAGGAGGCCCACGAGCTGACCGGCATCGAGGCCTACGACGCGATCTCCGTCGAGTACCGCCGCATCTCCGACCGCTGGACCGAGGTGGCGAACCTGCTGCGGGACGCCGGCGAGGACGGCGCCCGCCAGGCCCTTCAGCAGGCGGCCGTGATCGTCGACTCGCTCGCCGGCGAGGAGCGCGCGGCCATGGCGCGACTGGAGGAGGTGTCCCGATGACCAGTGACCACCCCAGGCCGTCACCCCGGCTCTCACCGGCATCTAACCACGAGCCTCTCAGGGCCCGCAGAGAGGAGGGTCCACCAGTGACCACCCTCGCCCGCTCGGCCGGCCCCGGCCTGCGCACCCGGCTGCACGACACCCTCGCCGCCCGCCTCGACATCGCCCGCAAGGTCGCCGCGGTCACCTCCCTGGACCGGCAGGGGCTCGACGCCTGGACCGCCCAGGCGCTCGCCGGGACCGTGGCCCACGCCTGCCGCAACTCCCCGTTCTACGCACACCATGTGCCGGCCGGGGTCGTACGGGCCGTGGCGCAGGGCCGCGAGCAGGCCTTCGAGGACATTCCCTTCACCACGCGCGAGCACCTGGCGGCGGCCTATCCGCTCGGCATGCTCGCCGTGCCCCGGCGCGAGGTCATCCGCTTCGACGAGAGCTCCGGCACCGGCAACGGGCGCTCCATCGCCGCGTTCTTCACCATGGCCGACTGGCTGGAGAACAACCTCACCGTCGCCCGGCTGCTCTCCTGTGTGCTGGACGAGCGGGACGTCGCCGCCATCGCCGTCCCCTACGAACTGGCCGGTGTCGGCCAGGACCTCGACCGGGCCATCGAGATCCTCGGCTGCGCCATCGTGCCGCTCGGCGCCGCCTCGCCGTCGTGCACCCCGGAGCGGATGACCGACGCCCTGCTGCGCGCGGGCGCCACCACCCTGGTCTGCTCCGGCACCCGCGCCCTGTACCTCGGCGAGATCGCCCGCCGCCGCGGTATCGACCCGCGCCGCGACCTCGCCGTCTCCAAGATCCTCATGGCGGGGGAGGGAGCCTCGCCCGCCAAGAAGCGGCGGCTGGCCGACCAGTGGGACGCCACCGCCTACTCGATGTTCGGCATGACCGAGACCAATACGCTGGCCATGTTCTGCCCCGAGCGTGCCCTGCACCTGGTCGAGACCCGCACGTTCTTCGAGGTGGTGGACCCGGCCAGCGGCGAACGGCTGCCCGACGGCCAGGTCGGCGAACTGGCCGTGACCACCCTGGCCTCCCGCGCCATGCCGCTGCTGCGCTACCGCACCGGGGACGTCTGCCGGATCGACGCCACGCCGTGCGTTTGCGGCTCCCCGCTGCGCCGGCTGCAGCACCGCGGCCGGATCGGCGACCGCATCCCCCTCGGCGAACGCTGGACCTCCCAGCTGGAGATCGAGGACATCGTGCTGGGCGCTCTGACCCGGCCGCCCTACTACTTCGCCTTCGACATCGACGGGGACGCCCTGCTCGTCGCGCTGCCCCCGTCGAGCGCCGACACCGCGACGCGGGACTCGATCGCGGCCGGTGTCCGTGACCGGCTCGGCGCGGACACCCGCTTCCGCCTCCTGGACACCGACCGCTTCGAGACCGCGCTGCGCACCTCGGCCAAACCGACCATGCGCACCTTCAGTGCCTACGGGGGAGGGGGTGACCGGCGGTGAGGGTGGAACTGCCGCTTCCCGCACATCTTCCGCTCGAAGGCCGCTTCGAGATCGACGACACCTGCATCGACTGCAAGCTCTGCAACGACCTCGCGCCCGAGAACTTCGAGGCGGACCTCGACAACGACGTCCACTACGTGTGCAAGCAGCCCGAGACGCCCGACGAGCTCGAACGGGTCCTCGACGCCTTCGAGTCCTGCCCCACCGAATCGATCCGCTACCTAGCTGGGCCCACCGAGGAGTGATGGCGCAATGGCAAGCCTGGACGATCCACGCGCGGCCGGCAGGCAGGCCGGCGGGCGGCAGACGACCGAACTGGGCCCGGTGGCCGAGAGCTACGACCAGCTGCACCGCATCGATCTGCTCGGCGAGGCACGCGCCGCCCGCGGAGTGCCGGAGGGCACCTACGACTCGACGGTGTGCGCCGTCTTCCAGGCCGCGGAGGTGAGCCTGCTCAACCTGGCGCGGCTGGCCGGCCGGACCCAGGCCCGGCTGCTCGACGGCGACATCCCCGGCGCCTCCCGCTATGTGCAGTGGGCGCTCGGCTTCCACCGGCTGCTGCGCGGCCTCGGCACCACGATGTTCGACGTGCGCAGCGCCTTCGGGGCCGGCCCCGCCGGGGACGCCGCCGCCCTGAGCGTCTCCGAGTCCGCCGGATACGCGGCCTACGTCGACGCGCTGCGGGAACTGGAGGACGCGGCACGCGGCACCCTGCTGGCCGCGTCGCCGGAGCTGATCCGCTCCACCATCGCCACCGAGAGCATCGACAACGCGCTCTACCGGGTGCTGCACGGTATCCGGCTCAGCTGCCACGACGCCACCAAGTGGGAGAGCGACCTGACCGGCGTGCCCATCGGGGTGCGCCGCGGCACCGACGAGCTGATCTCCGCCGAGACCCTGGCCCGGGCGGTCGCCGCGACCGAGCTGAACGCGTCCACCCTGCACGGCGAGTTCGTCGCCCTGCACCAGATCCCGGAGATCCTGGTCGCCGAGGCCAACGACCACCTGGAGACCGCCATCCGGGCGATCCGCGCCTCGGAGCTGAGCCGGGCGGTCCAGCACCTGACGGTGTGCCGCACGCTGCTCGACCCGGTGGTCGAGGCGCAGCGGGTGATGGCCGAGCACCTGGCGACCGGCGAGTACCACGCCTTCCGCATCAATCTGGGGCCCGCCAGCGGCACCCACTCGCTCGCCATCAAGCAGCACATGTTCCGGGACCTGTTCAAGCACCTGTGGAACGACCTGGAGACCTGGCTGAGCTCCCTCGGCGCGCCCTCGCTTCAGGACGCCGTCCGGGACATCGACGCACACCGCCACGACGATCCCGGCGCCTGGCTGCGGCACCTCGTCCTCGACCGGGCGTTCCGGCTGCACGACGCCCACCAGCAGTGGCGGCACGAGCATCTGCACATGCCGCGCAACTGCCTGGGCAGCGGCGGCACCAAGTCCATGATCGGCATTCCGGACGGGCCGCAGGCGGTCTACAAGATGCGCGACGCCGCCAACGCCCAGCACTCGCTGGCCTCCATCCACCGGGCGCGCCGCAGCGGCCTCGCCAACGCGGTGCCGGACTCGCCCCTGCTCAAGCTCATCACCGACCCCAGCTCCCTCGACTCGGAGCTGATGCGGGTGGTGGGCGAGGCGACCCGCGAGTACTTCCCCCAGGTCCAAGAGCAGAGCTATCAGCCGTTCCGCTCCGGTGCGGCTGAGCGGAACCCGTAGGAGCGCGGACGGTGACCACCGCAGAATCCCGAGCCCCGGGCCCCGGCGGGCCCGGCGAGACCACCCTGCTGCCCGGCACGCCCGGCGGCGCCTGGCGAGGTTCGGAGTACATCGCCAGCCTCAAGGACGACCGGGAGATCTGGTGCGAGGGGCGCCGGGTCGACGTGACCGGCGACCCCGGGTTCACGCCCATGCTGACCACGCTGGCCGGCCTCTACGACGCCCAGCACCTGCCCGACCGGGCCGAGCAGATGCTCTACCGGTCCGAGACCTCCGGCAACCGGGTCAGCCTGTCGTACCTGGCGCCGGCCGACCGGGACGCCCTCAGCCGCAAATGGGCCAACTCCCACCGGTGGGCCGAGTCCTCCCACGGCCAGCTCTCCCGGATCCCGGACTTCATGTCCAACGTCGTGGTCGGCCTCTACGACTTCCGGCACCAGCTCGCCGAGGTCGACGCCCGGTTCGCGAGCAACGCCGAGAACTACTACCACTACGCCCGCGAGAACGACCTCACCCTCACCCATGGCCTCGGCGACCCGCAGATCGACCGGTCCGCCACCCCCGCCCAGCGGCCGGAGCTGGGGCTGCGGGTGGTGCGGCGCGGCGAAGACGGCATCGTGGTGCGCGGCGCCAAGCAGATCGCCACCCTCGCCCCGTACGCGCACGAGGTGCTGATCTACCTCTCGCCCGCCAACTACCTGCGCGAGGACCCCAGTTACGTGTGCTGGTTCGCCGCGCCGCTCGCCTCGCCCGGACTGCGCGTGCTGTGCCGCTCCTCCTACACCGGCTCCGGCGGTCTCGCCGGACGCTACGACGAGCAGGACGCCATGCTGGTCTTCGACGACGTGTTCGTCCCGATGGACCGGGTCTTCCTGCTCGACGACTCCCAGGTGGCCGTCCGCGGCTTCGCCGAGCTGAACAAGTGGTCGCTCTACACCGGCCAGGTGCGCTACTACCACCGGCTGCGCACCCTGCTCGGGGTGGCCTCGCTGCTCGCCCAGGCGATCGGCGTGAACAAGTTCCGGCAGGTCACCGATCTGCTCGGCGAACTCACCTCGTACGTCGAGATCGTGCGCCTCGGCCTGGAGGCCATCGACGCCGAGAGCCGGCCCACGGCCTCGGGGCTGCTCGCCCCCGGCTCCACGGCCGCGCTGGACGCCGTCGCCGGCCGCTTCTCCAGCCGCGCCTCGGAGATCATCCGGCAGATCGGCGCCTCGGGCCTGATCATGCAGCCCTCCGAGGGCGACCTGGGCACGGCCTCCCTGCGCCCGGCCCTGGACACCTACATGTGCGGGCGGGAGATGAGCGCGGACGAGAAGTCCCGGATCTTCCGGCTCGCCGCCGATCTGGCCGTCGACCGCTTCGGGATGCGGCAGGAGCTGTACGAGACATGGAACCGCGGCGACCCCGCCCGGGTCCGCTCGATGCTCTACGACCGCTACCCCGACCTGCGGCGCTGCGAAGCAGGGGCCCGCGACCTGGCCGAAGGGCGGATGGACCACACATGAGCCTGGACAGCATTCGACTCGAGGGAGTCACCACCCACAACCTCAAGTCGGTCGACGTCTCCTTCCCGAAGGGGCAGCTGATCGTCGCCGCGGGAGTGTCCGGATCGGGCAAGTCGTCCCTGGTCATCGACACCCTCTTCGAGCACTCCAAGACGCTCTACCTGGGCGCCCTGTCGAGCAAGTCCCTCGACATGGGCGACGGCGACTACCAGTTCGACCGGATCGCCGGGACCCAGCCGCCGGTGGCCCTGCGCCAGCGCGACGGCGGCTGGTCCAACCCCCGCTCCACGGTGGGCACCCTCACCGGCCTGGACGGGCTGTACCGGCTGCTGTTCGGCGCCGGGGCGCGCCCGGTCTGCCCGGCCTGCTACGGCCCCACCGGAGCGGACCTGTTCTGCGACGACTGCGGCTGCTTCGCCGAACCGCACTCCGCCAAGCACTTCAGCTTCAACCGCAAGGAAGGCAAGTGCCTGCAGTGCGACGGCATCGGCGAACTCGTCGGCTTCTCCCTGGACAAGATCATCCCGGACCGGTCGAAGACGCTCACCGAGATCTTCGACGGAGCCGACCCCGGCACCTTCGCCGTTCCCAATGTGCGCAAGGCCTTCGAGGCGATGGCCGCGGACACCGGCATCGACCTGGACGTGCCGTTCGAGAAGCTGACCCCGGAGCAGACCGAGCGGGTGCTGCACGGCCACGACAAGATCTACACCCTCAAGATCCGCAAGGTCACCAACGACTTCCGCTTCGAGGGCATCCTCGGCTTCCTGGACCGCGCCTGGCGCACCGCGTCCTCCGCCGCCCGCAAGAAGGCCTTCGCCGACTACCTCGGCCGGGAGGTCTGCCCCGGCTGCAACGGCGGCCGGCTGCGCCCCGAGTCGCTCAAGGCCACGGTCGCCGGGCACACCTTCCACGACTTCCAGAGCGACGAGCTGTCGCACTCCATCGCACGGCTGCGCCGGGCCCTCGACTCCGGTGACCTGCCGGCGCAGGTCCGCGAACTGGCCGCGGCGATCGTCAAGCAGAGCGGCAACATCGAGGAGGTCGGCCTCGGCCACCTGCAGCTGCAGCGCCCGGTGGCCACCCTGTCCGGCGGCGAGCTGCAGCGGCTGCTGCTCGCCCAGCACCTGGCCAGCGACCTGACCGGCGTGATGTACGTCCTCGACGAACCCACCGCCGGACTGCACGAGGCCGACACCGGCCGGATCCTCACCTCGCTGCGCCGGCTGCGCGACCTCGGCAACACCGTCATCGTCATCGAGCACGACGAGTCGGTGATCCGGGCCGCCGACTGGATCGTCGAACTGGGCCCCGGCGCAGGCTCCCGCGGCGGCGAGATCGTCTTCGAGGGCCGCTTCGCCGACCTGCTGAAGTCCGGCACCTCGCCGACCGCGGCCGCCATGCGCTCCGGGGCACCCTCACGGGCCCGCGCCGACCTGAACGGCGCGGACTGGATCGAAATCCGGGGCATCACCCGCAACAACGTCACCGACCAGACCGCCAGGTTCCCGCTCACCGCGCTGACCTGCGTCTCCGGGGTGTCCGGTGCGGGCAAGAGCTCCCTGGTGGCCGCCCTCCACGAACGCGTCGCCCGGGCCGTCGGCCGGCGGCGGGCCGGTGCCCCGGCCGACAGCACCGGCGTCGACGGGGCCGACGCCCTGGACGACGTCATCTATGTCGAGCAGCGCCCGATGGGCCGCTCCAGCCGCAGCACCCTGGTCACCTGCATCGGCATCAGCGACCACATCCGCGACGCCTTCGCCGGCAGCGCGGACGCGGCCGAACGGGGCCTGGGGCGGGCCGATTTCAGCCCTAATGTGGCGGGCGGCCGGTGCGAGTCCTGCAAGGGTCTCGGGCTCGCCGAGATCGAGATGACGCTGTTCAAGAGCGAGTTCATCGTCTGCCCCGAGTGCGACGGCCGCCGCTTCCAGGACCACGTCCTTCAGGTGCGGCTGAACGGCAGGAACATCCACGACGTGCTGTCGATGACCGTCGACGACGCCCTCGGCTGGTTCGACGCCGACGACCACCCCAAGGTGGTCCAGGCGCTGCGCGTCCTGGCCGAGTTCGGCCTCGGCTACCTCCAGCTCGGCTGCTCCACCACCACCCTCTCCGGCGGCGAGGCGCAGCGCCTCAACCTCGCCGGCGAGCTGCTCAAACAGCGCCGCAGCCGCACCCTGTTCATCTTCGACGAGCCGACCCGCGGCCTGCACTCCGCCGACATCCGCCATCTGCTGGCCCTGTTCGAGCGGCTGATCTCCACCGGCAACACGGTGCTGGTCATCGAGCACAACGTGAAGGTGATCGCCATCGCCGACTGGGTGATCGACCTCGGGCCCGGGGCCGGCCGGGGCGGCGGCCGGATCGTGGTGAGCGGCACCCCCGAAGACGTTGCCGCCCACCCGGACAGCGTCACCGGACGGTTCGTCCGCGCGCTCGGCGAGGAGACCGGCCCGCCCCCGCCCGAACCCGACGGCGGCGGGCGGCCGGGCACCGCACGGGACCTGGGCGTCATCGGCGAGCTGCTGCCGCGCGCCGTCACGGTCGTCGCCGGCACCGCCCGGCAGTCCGAGGGCGCCGGGCCGACCCCGTACGGGCTGGTCATCGGCTCGCTCACCGTCGTCTCCGACGAACTCGCCCTGATCGGCTTCCTGGTGCGCTCGCGCAGCACCAGCTGGACCGCCATCGCCGAGTCCGGCCGGTTCTGCGTCAACATCCTCGGCGAGGACCAGCGCGAGGTGTCCGCGGCCTTCTCCCAGGGCCGGCCGGACAGCCGCTTCGACGCGCTGGCGTGGACGCCGTCCGCCAACGGCTGCCCCCGGCTCCCCGGCGCCGTCGGCACCATCGACTGCAGCCTGAAGTCGACCTACCGCATCGGCGACCACGAGTTCGTCCTGGCAACGGTCGTCAACGTCGACATGGATCCCGGCACCGGCCGCCGGCCGCTGCTGCGCGAGGACGAGGGCGACAGCGCCCTCGACGACTACGGGTGGCGCCGGTTCGCCCGGGAAGCGGAGGCCCGGTGACGACCACCCCGTCCCTCACCCGGCACTACGAGCGGTTCCTGGACCTGCTGACCCGCCCCGGCGGCACCCGCGGCCCCGGTCCGGACGGGCGGGCCGGGCCGCCCGCCCGCTACGGCGAACGCACCGACGCCCAGGGCAGCGCCCGGCCGGTCGCGCTCACCCGCGACGACTGGATCTCCCACCAGATCGACCTGACGCTGGCGCTGGGCCGGCTGCTCACCGAGGACGACGTGGTCGTCTCGGCCGTACCCTACGAACTGTCCTTCCTCGGCGCCGGAGTGGACCGGGCCGTGGAGCTGACCGGCGCCTCGGTGATCAGCACCGGCACCAGCGGCACCATCTGCCCGCTGCCGCGGCTGCTCGGCCTGATCGAGCAGTACGGGGTGACCGCCCTGGTGTGCTCGCCCCGCTTGGCCGCCCGCCTGGCCGGCCTCGCCGTCTCGCTCGGGAAGCGGCCGGGGGACTCGACGGTCCGCACGATCGTCTGCGTGGGCGAGCCCGCCTCCCCGGAGCGCCTCCAACGGGTCGGCACCGCCTGGGCGGCGCGCACCGCCGCCGTCCACTCGACCTCGTCGACGCCGGTGGTGGCCGTCCCCTGCGAGGCGGGCGCCCTCCATGTGTGCGAGCGGCTGCGGGCCGAGGTCGTCGGCGGCACCCGCGGCGAGCTGCACATCGACGGCGCGCCGACCGGCGAGCTGGCCGAGCTGCGCCCGGCCGGCGAAGGATGCGACTGCGGCGCGGCGACCCCGGTCCTGGTGCCGCTCGGCAGCACGGCCTCGGCCCTTCCCGGACCCGGCGGCGGCCCGGTCACGGCCGTGGACGTGGAACGGGTCGTGTTCCAGGAGCCCTCCCTCGCACCGCACTTCGCCTGCGAGGTCCGGGACGGCGCCTTCCGGGTGACCTGCGCCGTGAACGACCCGGAACCGTCCGCCGCCGACGCCCTGCGGGAAAGGCTCCGCAGCCGGATCCGGGACGCGCTCGGCGCCGGCGCCGAGGTCACCATCACCGCCCTTGAGGAGTGGAGCACCGCCAGGTCATGACCCGCACCCGGCGCGGCGAGCGGTCGCCGCGGCCGATCCACCGGTGGCATCCGAGGAGACGAGACGTATGAGGGCAGCGGTAGTACAGACCCAGTGGGTCGACGATCACGAGGAAGGCCGGCGCAACGCCTACCGGGCGATCGAGGACGCCTGCGCCGGGGGCGACATCGACCTGGTGTGCTTCCCCGAGTTCCTGCTCGGGCCGCCCTGGTACATGCCGGGGCAGGACGGCCTCAAGGGGCTGACCGACACACCGATCCCGGGACCCGTCGTCGACGGCTTCCAGTCCCTGGCCCGCAAGCTCGGCACGTACATCCTGCTGGGCTCGCTCGTCGAGGACCTGCAGGACGGCATGTACCGCAACACCTCCCTGCTGATCGGCCGTCAGGGAGCCATCACCGGGAAGGCCGTCAAGGCGCACGCCTTCGGCAACGAGATGGTGGTGTGCCGGCAGGCCGACTCGCTGGGCGTGCTGTCCACCGAGTTCGGGCGCATCGGCATCGCCGTCTGCTCGGACTTCTGGATGCCGGAGGTCATCCGGCTGCTCGCCCTGGCCGGCGCGCACACCGTGTTCGTGCCCGGCGGCACGCTGAACCAGAACCAGCCGCTGATGGTGAACGCCCTGCGCACGGCCGCGTACCTGAACGACGTCAACATCGTCTACGCCAGCTCGGTCGGTGTCGTCCGCGGCAAGCGCGGTGACCGGGTCGTGGAGATCAACTTCGCCGGGACCAGCCTGGTCGCCCGCCCCGAGGGCGTGATCGCGCAGGCCGGCAGCGACCGCCCGGAGACCCTCGTCGTCGACCTCGACCCGCCCGCCCCCGGCGACGGCCGGCGGTGGCAGCGGCTGCGCAGGCCCGCCGCCTACCAGCGGCTGCTCACCCCGTACGCCGGGGCCGACCGCGACCTCGCCGCCGAACTGCGGGACAGCCTGCAGCAGAACGGCGCCCCGCCGCCCGCCGCAGCCACCAGCGCACCCGAGGGGGCCCGCCCGTGACCGTGTTCGTAGCGCAGCACGCCCGCCGCAGCGACCCGGAGGCGACGGCCGCCGCCGTGCTCGACGACCTCGAGAGCCGGGTCACCGGCGAGGCGTCGTTCGTCGTCCTGCCCGAGAACGCCTTCACCTCCGGCGCCACCAGCGCACCGCTGCCCGGGGACCTGGCCGGGCGGTGCCTTGACCGCCTCACCGCACTGGCCCGGAACCGGAGCGCGTACGTGCTCACCGGCTCCTGGCCCGAGGAACGGCCCGGCGGCGGCCTGATGCAGGTGGCCCGCCTGCTCGGTCCGGACGGAGCGGAGTGCGCCCGGGTGGAGCGGCCCGTTCTGGACGACGGCACCACCGGCACCGGCGACGACTTCCCGGTCGTGGAGACGCGGCACGGGACCGTCGGGGTGCTCCTCGGCCCCGACTTCTGGCTGGTCGAACCGCCCCGCGTGCAGTGCCTGGCCGGCGCCGAACTGCTGCTGGTGGCCGGGTCCCTCGACGGCACCCGGCAGGCCGCCCAGCGCTCCGCCGTCTGGGGCATCGCCACCCTCAACACCGTCGCCGTCGCCTTCGCCGCCGCACTGAGCGAACACAGCGGCGGAGGCAGCGCGGTGGCGATGCCCGAGGGCTTCCTCGCCGAGGCCGGCACCGCCGAGGGCGTGATCGGGGCGCCCTGGGACCCCGGGAAGATCCGGTACCTGCGCGCACCCGACCTGCGCTTCCAGCAGACGCTCTGGTTCGGGCTGTGGGCGCGCCGGACGGAGCTGTACACGGACCTGACCGCGCAAGGGAAGTGAGATGCGAGACACCGGCGCTTCCGCATCCGACGTGCGACGACGCATCGAGGCTGAGCTCGCGGACGACGTGCCCTGGAACCGGGTGCTCAACTCCATCTGCACCGAACCCCATCCGCTGGCCGTGGAGATGGCGTCCCGCGCGGCGCACACCAACCTCGGCGATGTGCGCATCTTCCGCGGCACCAAGCGGATCGAGCGCGAGGTGGTGCGGCTGCTGCTCGGGCTGCTGGGCAACCCCGGCGGGTCGGGAAGCCTGGTCTCCGGCGGGACCGAGGCGAACCTGGTCGCGATGCTGGTGGCCCGCGAGACGGCGCGCGCCCGGGGCCGGCTGACGGAACGGCCCGAGGTCGTCGTCAGCAGCACCGTGCACTTCTCCTTCACCAAGGTCTTCCGCCTGCTGGGGCTGACCCCGGTGGTGGTGCCGGTCGACGACGACCTGCGGTTGCCGGCGAAGGAGACCGCGCGGCGCATCGGCGAGCACACCGTGGCAGTCGTCGCGACCGCCGGCAGCAGCGAGTTCGGGGTGGTCGACGCGGTCGACGAGATCGGACCCGCGGTGGCCGGACGGGGCGTGCACCTGCACGTGGACGCCGCCACCGGCGGCTTCATCATCCCCTTCGCCCGCGAACTCGGCTACGGCCTGCCGCAGTTCGACTTCACCGTCGAGGGCGTCGACTCCATCACCATCGATCCGCACAAGTACGGGCTGGCCAACGTACCCGCCGGAGCCGTCCTGTTCCGGGGCTCCGAGGACGCCGGGCGCTTCTCCGTCGACTCGTTCTTCGCCGGCACCCCCGTGCACCACACCCTGCTCGGCACCCGTCCGGGCGCGGCCGCGGTGTCGGTCTACGCGGTCCTCGAGCACCTCGGCCGCGACGGCTTCCGCGACCTCACCCGGACCAACTTCGAGGTCACGCGGTACCTGGTGGACTCGCTGCGCGCCGCCGGGTACGAGCTGTTCGCCGAACCGCAGCTGAACATCGTGGTGGTCAAGCTGCCGCACGCGGTCCGCATCTCGCAGCTGCTGGAGTCCCGCGGGTGGATCGTCTCCACCTCCAAGCGGTTCGGCGAGACCCTGCGCCTGGTCGTCACCCGGCACGTCACCCGGGAGATGGTCGACGAGTTCCTGCCGGTGCTGCAGCAGGCGTGCAAGGACGTCACGGCCGAGGCGGCAGTGTCATGAGCCTCTTCCGCGGTCCCCGCACCCGGCTCGCCGCCCTGCAGATGCGGATCGAGCCCGGACAGCGGGAGGAGAACCTGGCCCGCGCCGCCAAGCTGCTGTCCACCGCCCGGGAACGCGAGGCCGATCTGGCGTGCCTGCCCGCCACCTTCGCCACCGGCCTCAACTTCCCCACCCTGCGCGGCGACGCCACCGCCGAGGACGGCCCGGTGGTGGAGTTCCTCGCCGAGCAGGCCCGCACCCTCGGCCTGCACATCGCGGCGGGCGTCCTGCTGTCGGAGGGCCGGGACATCTACGACGCCGCCGTCCTGATCGGCCCCGGCGGCGACCCGCTCGGCTGGTACCACCGGGCCTGCGTCTGGGAGGGCGAGGCCGAGTACGTGTCCACCGGCTCGCCCCGCGAGGTGATCGACACACCCGTCGGCCGGATCGGCCTGCTGGTCAGCTACGACCTGCGCTTCCCGGAGGCGAGCCGGCACTACCTCGTCCAGGACGCCGACCTCCTCGTCTGCGTGGCCAACCTCTTCGGGCCGTTCTCCCACCCGCTGCGCTCCATCTGCCGGGCCCGGGCCGCCGACACCGAGTGCGCGCTGGTCTTCGCCGGCGGCGTCGGCGAGAACCGCTTCGCCAACATGACCTACACCGGCCGCAGCATGATCGTCGACGGCCTGGTGCAGGACGTGAAGCAGGACCCGGAGGCCGACGTCCTCGCCGAGGCCGGCCCCGACGCCCACGAGACCGTCATCCACGCCGACATCCACCTCAGACAGCGGCGCAAGACCCGCGCCGGCCTGCCGTTCCACGACGACGTCCGCGCGCTGTGGACCACGACCCACGGGGGCCGCGACCGATGAGGACCAAAGCGACCCGCATGCGGCCGGAGAACAGCTGGCTCGGCGACGTGCTCGGCCTGGTCGCCATCGACATGCGGCAGTTCTTCGACAACCGCCTCTTCGCGGTGTCGACCCTGCTGACCTCGGTGTCGATGGTGCTGGCCTTCGGCGCCGCGACCGACCAGATGGTGAGCCCGGCCCCCTCGGCGGCCAACTACTTCGGCTTCGTCTTCCCCGGGATCATCGGCGCGGGCATCATGTTCAGCTGCACCTACACCGTCGGCTACACGGTCATCATCGACCGCAACCGGCGCACCATCGAGGACCTGATCCTCTCGCCCCTGTCGTACTCGGGGTTCCTGCTCGCCCGGATCGTCGGCGTGGTGCTCAAGTGCCTGTTCCAGTTCGTGCTGGTGCTGGTGCTCGGCATCGGGGTCTTCGACGCCGAGATCCACTCGCTGCCGCTGTTCGTGCTGGGCTTCTTCACCGCCTGCACGGCCTTCGCCGGGCTCGGCATCCTCATCGCCGCCTACACCAACGAGATCTCCTTCCCGGCGGTGGTGAACATCATCGTCATCCCGCTGATGTACTTCGCCGGGATCTTCTTCCCGCTCGACAACCTCGGGGCGCTGGGCGACGTCTTCGGCAAGCTCCCGCTCTCGGTGCACGTCGACATCTTCCGCGCCGCCACCTCACCGGATCTCGGCGCCACCGCGGCGTCGGTGCTGGCGGTGGCCTACTCGTTCCTCGCCCTCGGCATCGCCGCCTTTGCCTTCCGCAGGAGGATCGGCCATGGCTGACACCCCGCGCGCCGGCACACCCGTGCTGTCGGTCTTCCGGCTCGACCACCGGGTGGGCCCCGGCTTCGCGCTGCGCTCCATCGGCTTCACGGTGGAGGCCGGCCAGGGCGTGGCCATCATCGGCACCAACGGCGCCGGCAAGACCACCCTCATCCGGCTGGTGGCCGGCCTGCTGCGCCCGGACGGCGGCGAGATCCGCATCTGCGGCACCCCGCCCCGCCGCTGGGGGCAGGTCAGCCGCCACATCGGCTACGTCCAGCAGGCCAAGGACCTGCCGGACGGCGTCACCGTCGAGACCTACCTCAGACACCAGCTCAAGCTGCGGCGGGCGAGCCCCGGCCGCTACGAGGAACTGCTCGCGCTGGCCGACCTCGAGCAGTACCGCGACCGGTATGTGCGCACCCTCTCCGGCGGCAGCCAGCGCAAACTGCACGTCATCAGCGCCGTCGCGCACCGCCCCGACCTGCTGATCCTCGACGAGCCCACCACCGGCCTGGACCCGACCGCCCGCGAGACGCTGCTGGAGCTGCTGCGCAGCCTGAAGAAGGACGGCGTCGGCGTGCTGTTCGCCAGCCACCACCGCGACGAACTGGTCGCGCTGGCCGACTCGGTGGTGGCGCTGCACCAGGGCCGCCAGCTCCAGGACGCCTCCCTGGAGACCGTCACCCGGTGGGGAGAACGCTCCAGCCTCATCCTGGAGGCCTTCACCGAGGCCGATCTCGCGCAGCTGCGCACCTGGGCGCGGCAGCAGACCGCCCCCGACGGCCCAGGCGGCCCGGTGCGGGCCGTCACCCCCGCCGAGAACGGCGTCAAGCTCGACCTGTCCGACGGCGATCACCGGTCCACCCTGGCGGAGCTGGTGTCCCGTGCCCATGCCGCCGGCCTCGCGCTGCGCTCCGCGGCCTACTTCCAGCCCACCCTCGCCGATGTCGTCCGCTCCCTCGTCGGCCGAGCCGAACCGGAGGACCACGCATGAGCATCAGCACCACGACCACCAGCATGCCGTTCTGGAAGGAGTATCCGGAGCGCGACAACGAGTGGGTGCGGCAGTACCCCACCAAGCACGTCCCGGTGACCGAGGAGGAGGTCTTCGCCTCCAAACCGATGGGCGTCTACGTCCACATCCCCTTCTGCAACCGGCTCTGCTTCAGCTGCCCCTACATCAAGCACCAGACCGACCGGGACCTGACCCGCACCTACCTCGAGGCACTGAAGAAGGAGATCACCAACTACGCCGGGCGGCCCTACATCCAGGACCACGTCATCACCCTCGGCTACATCGGCGGCGGCACCCCGACCGCGCTCACCGCCCCGCAGCTCGACGACCTGCTCGGCCACCTCTTCTCCAGCCTCAACGTCGAGGAGGGCGCGGACTTCTCCATCGAGAGCACCCCCGTCGACATCACCGAACGCAAGGCCAAGGTCCTGCTGGAGCGCGGGGTGCGGCGCATCAGCCTCGGCGTGCAGACCTTCGTCGCGGAGGAGCTGAAGAACCTCGGCCGCCCCAACGACCCGGAGATGCTCAAGGAGAGCATCCGGCTGCTGCGCCGCTGCGGCTTCGAGAACATCAACATCGACCTGATGCACGGCATCAACGGCCAGACGATGGAGAGCTGGGAGTACAGCCTGGACGTCGCCATCGACCTCGGCGTCACCTGCGTCTCCTTCTACACGTACATGGAGTTCGCGCAGATCTCCACCAAGCGCCGCAAGCTGCCGCCGGTCCCCGAGAAGGCCGTCGTCGACGAGATGTTCCTGTTCGCCGCGGAGAAACTCACCAAGGCCGGCTACCTGGGCTACTACGGCGACTGCTTCGCCAAGCCCGGCTACCAGCCGAAGTACGGCGAGACCTCGTGGAGCGAGGACGTGCCGATCGTCCCGCTGGGCCCCACCGCCACCGGGCATCTGCGCGACCACTGGTACTTCAACGAGCCCGACATCGGCCGCTACATCCAGACCGTGATGGAGGGCCGGCTGCCGATCTCCATGGGCAAGCACATCACCAGGTCCGAGGCGATCCGGCGCTCCATGGTCCTCGGCGTCAAGGCCGGCCGGGTCCGGCGCGACACCTTCCGCCGGCTGCACGGCGTCGACTTCATGGAGATGTTCCGCGCCGAGATCGACGACCTCGTCGAGAAGGGCCTGATCACCGCCGACGAGGACGGCATCACGGTGACCGGCCCCAAGGGCTGGTACTACCTCGACAACATCTCCAAGGCCTTCTACTCCCCGGAGTACCGGCGCTACCCGCAGCACCTGGGCGCGGACATCTCCGACTTCATCGCCCGGCAGCCCGTGCCCGTCCAGATCACCACGCGTCCCACCACCGAGGAGGCCGGCTGTGGCCACTGACACCCGACTGCTCGACCTGGCCGAACGCGTCCCGATCCCCTCGCCGCACGACGACATCGACAAGGTGCGGCTGTACGACCTCGGCATGCGCCGCTCCGCCCTGATGGCCTACAAGCGGCCCACCGACCGCATCCTCGCCCAGGTCCGCGACGGCATGACCGACCTCGTCGAGGTCGGCTTCAACACCGGCCTGCTCTCCCTGCACGTGGCCGGCAAGCTGCCCGACCTGGCCGTCTCCGGAGTGGAGGAGAACCAGAACCTGGTCGACGTCGCCGAGGACAACCTGACGCTCGCCGTGTGGGCGAACAGCGCCGGAGACGTCGAGTTCGAGATGGCCAAGCTGCACCGGATGCCGTTCCCGGACGACTCCGCGGACATCGTCTTCTCCTTCTCCTCCCTGCACCGCTGGCGCCGGCCGGTGGAGACGCTCAAGGAGTGCGCCCGCGTCTGCAAGCCCGACGGCGTGGTGATCATCGAGGACATGAACCGGCACGCCGAGGAGGGGCACATCACCTTCATCCTCCAGTTCGTCAAGGAGGGCGGCGAGGAGTTCATGCGCTCGCTGCAGGCCGCCTACACCCGCGACGAAGCGGCCGACCTGCTCAAGGAGGCCGGCCTGGAGGACTGGCAGGTCGTCGAGGAGGACCTCGGCCTGGTGATCTCCTCGCGTCCCCTGGAGCAGGTGAGTCAGTGATGGCCGCGACGAAGATCGCCGTCGTCCAGATGGAGTCCAAGCTCGGCAAACCGGCGCAGAACCTGCGCCGGGCCGAGCGGTACATCCAGCAGGCCGCCGAGCAGGGCGCGCATCTGATCTGCCTGCCCGAGGCGTTCTCCACCTCCGGGAACATCCTCGAGGTCGCCGAGGTGTCCGTGCCGATCCCGGGCACGGAGACCGAGTTCCTGTGCGAGCAGGCGAAACGGACCGGCACGCACATCGCCGCCGGACTGCTGGAGCGGGGCGACGACGGCAAGTACTACAGCACCTCCGTCCTGTGCGGGCCCGAGGGCACCCTGCTCGGCCGCTACCGGCGCGTCCACCTGCACGAACTGGAGGCCCGCTACCTCACCGGCGGGACGGAGTACCCGGTCTTCGACACCGGCTTCGGACGCATCGGCCTGATGCAGGGCTACGACATCAACTTCCCGGAGACGGCGCGGGAGTACTGCCTGCGCGGCGTCGACGTCATCGTCTGCTCCGCGCTGGTGCCCGACATGTTCGCCTACGTGGCCAACCTGCGGCTGCCGGTGCGGGCCGTGGACGCCGAGTGCGTCATCGCCTTCGCCTCCGGCATCGGCCACAACCTGTACGCCGGGTTCAGCTACATGGGGTGCAGCCAGATCCTGGCCGATCCGCTGTTCCTGGAGGCGGAACGCTTCGACTTCGTCGACGGCGACGAACGCATGACCGACCTCGGCAAGGAGGCCGGCGTCGGCGTCGTCGGGATAGACCTGGACCGCATGCGCCGCTACCGCGCCAAGGCCACCCTGACCGGCGATCTGCGACCGGCGACGTACTGGCAGTTCGAGCGGGAGTGAAGGCCCATGCGTGTACTGCTCATCTCCACCAACAAGATCAGGGTGCCGCGGCCGGCGCTGCCCATCGGCATGGCCTACATCAGTGCCGCACTCAAGCACGCCGGCCACCAGGTCGACGTCCTGGACCTGCTCTGGGAGTCCCGCGAGCTCAAGGCGGTCCGGGAGCGGCTGACCGCCGAGCGGTACGACGTGGTCGGCATCGCCGTGCGGAACCTGGACAACCTCACCTTCATCGACCCGGTCTTCTTCGGCCCGATGACCGAGAAGATCGTCCAGTGCGTGCGCAAGTACACCGACGCCACGGTCGTCCTCGGCGGCTCCGGCTTCTCCGTGGAGCCGCTGTCGTTCTTCGAGTACGCCCAGCCGGACTACGGCATCGCCGGTGAGGGCGAGGCCGGCATCGTCCAGCTGATGGACCACCTGGAGCACGGCGGCGACCTGGAGTCGGTCCCGGGGCTGTGCTACCTCGACGAGCAGGGCAGGTTCTGCCAGAACCCCTCCAGCTCCGCCTTCGACCTGCGGGCCCTGGAGCCGGACCGGTCCGTCTACGACCCCCGGTACTTCGAGGAGGGCGTCTCCGCCGCCTCCGACCTCACCCGCGACCACCAGCCGGCCATCGAGACCCTGCAGACCAAGCGCGGCTGCAAGCTGTTCTGCTCCTACTGCATCATCCGCAAGACCGAGGGCAAGGGCGACCGGTTCAAGGAGCCGGCCGAGGTCGTCGGCGAGATCCAGCGGGCCATGGCCGAGAACCCGGCCGTGCAGGAGTTCGAGATCGTCGACGCCACCTTCAACTACCCGATGGAGTACGCCGCCGAGGTGTGCGAGGAGATGATCCGCGCCGGCCTCGATGTGCCGTGGTACTGCCAGCTCACCCCGAACGCCGTCACACCGGAGTTCGTGAAGCTGCTGCACGCGGCCGGCTGCATCCGCGTCGACCTGGGCACCGACGCGCTCACCGACGAGGCCCTCGCCGACCTGATGAAGGGCTTCGACATGGCCCGCGTCCTCGAGGTCGACCGCCTGTTCACCGCCAGCCCCGTCGAGCACACCCACTGCATCTTCCTCGGCGGGCCGGGGGAGACCCCGCAGGCGCTGCGGGATTCGATCCGCTTCACCGAGAAGTACCTCAACCCCGCCCAGATCTACGCCAACCTCGGCATCCGCATCCTCAGCGGCACCAAGCTGCAGAAGCAGGCGATCAAGGCCGGCATCCTCCGCGAGGACCAGGGCACCTTCGTCCCCGCCTTCTATGTGGAGCCCGCGATCCTCGCCGACCGCGACACCCTCGACCACGTCCGCAACGCCTACCTCAGTCACCGGAACTGGTACCTGTGGTGGGGCCTGCGCGGCCAGAACCTGTACGACCGGGCCCGGGACACCATCCAGCTGGTGGCCGACATGCAGCAGGAGTACGAATACGTGATGCAGGGCAAGCCGCGGCTGGAGCGGGCACCGAAGAAGAAGACGGCCGGCCGGCCGCTCCCCATCACGATCGGGGCCTCGTGATGGACATCGCCCAGGCCGCCGACGACCTCCCGGCCGCGCTCGCCGCCCGCGCCGACCCGGAGTTCGCGGCCCGCATGCAGCGGTACTTCCCGCACCGGATCGAGGCCCTCGGCGTCGCCAACGCCGCGGTCGTGGAGATCGCGGACGGATACTTCCGCGACCGCCCCGGCGTCCCCGCCGCCGAACGGCTGCTGCTCGCCGAGGAACTGCTGGCGCGCGCCCGGCACCACGAGGAGGTGCTGCTCGGCTTCGCCGTGCTCCACAAGGCTGCCCGCCGGGGGCTCGGCCCCGAGCTGCTGGACCGCTGCGAGCACTGGCTGGAGAAGTACGTGTCCAACTGGGCGCAGTGCGACGACCTGTGCCTGAAGCTGCTGTACCCGTACTTCCTCGGCCACCTGGAGCTGATCGGACGCACCCGCGACTGGACCGGCTCCCCTTCCCCCTGGGCCAGACGCGCCGCCAATGTGGCCGTGGTGAAGTTCGTCCGCCGCAAGGTGGGCCGCACCGTTTACGAACTGCCGCTGGAGCACGTCTTCGGCAACTGCGAGCGGCTGATGCGCGACGACCACCCCTATGTGCAGAAGGGCTGCGGCTGGCTGCTCAAGGTCACCGCCGAGGTCCACCCCGCGGAGGTGGCCGGGTTCCTGCGCACCTGGCACACCGAGATGCCCCGCGAGGTCTTCCGGTACGCGGTGGAGAAGATGGACCCGCGGCTGCGCCGGTCCTTGATGGCACTGGGACAGAGGTGACGCGATGAGCGAGACCGGCCGCTATGTCCACCGGCGCGGCATCCACTGCGAGTCGGCCTGCCAGTGCGCGCTGCTCGCGGCGGGCGGACACCAGGTGGACGAGGAGACCGTGTTCGGCCTGGACGGAGGCTTCGGCTTCTCCTTCTTCCCGGCGAACGGCAACGCCCCGGACATCGTCGTCGGCAAGCAGGCCGTCCTGCCGCTGCGCGCGGCCCGGCTGATGGGCGTCGAGGTCACCGCGCACACCCCCAAGTCCGCCGCGGGCCTCGCCAAGCTGCTCCAGTCGGCGCCGGCCGTGCTGACCCGGGTGGACCTCGGGCTGCTCCCGCACTGGGGCCTGAACGGGCGGTCCTCCTTCGGCGGCTACTTCGTCAATGTGGTCCGCGACCTCGGCGACGCCTTCGAGGTGTCGGACCCGGCCTTCGACGACCCCGTCGCCGTCCCCGCGGACGATCTGCAGGCCGCCCGCTCGAGCCGCAACTCGCCGCCGCTCAACCCGGACTGGAAGGTCTACGTCTTCGGCACACCCCGCCGGACCCCGCAGCTGGACAAGGTCGGACCGGTCGCCGTCCGCACCCTGTGCCGCGAGGTCCTCCGGCCCGGCAGCCGCAACCTCGGCATCCCCGGCATGAGACAGCTGGCCGCCACGGCGCCCTCCTGGCCCGAGACCAAACGCGGCGAGGTCGAGGACGTGGACCTGGCCGGCCAGGTGGTGCGCACCGACGCGCTGGCCCGGCAACTGCTGCACCTGGGACGGCAGATCGAGTCCTTCGGCACCGGCGGCGGACTCTTCCGCCCGATGACCGCCCGCTTCCTGGCCCGCCTGGCCGAGAGCACCGGCGAGGAACGCTACACCGAGGCCGCCGAACGGTTCTTCGACAGCGGACGGCTCTGGTCGCAGCTGGGCGCCGCCCTGCTGACCGCGGGCACCCGCACCGCCCGCGACGACCTGAAGACGCTGGTGGACGCCGTCGTGGACACGGCACGGTCCGCGATGGACGCCGAGAAGCGGGCGCTCACGGCGCTCACCACCCTGTAGACGCGAGGTCCTTCAGATGCCCACCGAGGACGAGTCCATCCTGCTCCAGGGCCCCGGACGCTGGAACGAACACGCCCGCAGGCGCCGCGCCCAGGGCCCCTTCCGCCCCGATCTGCGCAAGGCGATGCTGCACGGCGCCGATCTGCAGGGCGCCGAACTCGCCGGCGCCGACTTCACCGACGCCGTGCTCACCGAGGCGTATCTGATCTCCGCCGACCTGAGAGGCGCCGATCTCGAAGGCGCCGATCTGTGCGAGGCGTATCTCATCCTGGCCGAGCTGAACGGCTGCCGGCTCGTGGGCGCCAACCTGGACGGCGCCGATCTCAGCGGCGCCGATCTGACCGGCGCCGAGCTGGACGCCTCCTTCGACCGCTCCTCGGTGATCTCGGACTACCTCACGATCTGGCCAAGCGAAAGGAGCTCCTCGTGATCGTTCTGGGCTACAACGGATTCGCCAGGTCGGCGGAGATCTTCGGGCGCCTCTTCCGTGCCACCGGCACCGACCGTCATCTGCTGTACGGGCACGACTCCTCGGCCGCCCTGGTCGTCGACGGGGAACTGGTCGCCGCCGTCGAGGAGGAGCGGCTCAACCGCGAGAAGAAGACGTCGAAGTACCCGGTCAACGCGATGCGCTGGTGCCTGGACTCGGCCGGGATCACCTTCGGCGACGTCGACGTCTTCGCCTTCTCCTGGCGCTTCTCCGACGATGTGCTCGACCGGATGATCGCCGAGATCACCGAGGACCGCCGGGCGACGGCGGAGCAGAAGTTCGCCCGCCTGGAGCGCCTCGCCCAGACCCACCGGGCCCTGTTCAGCCAGGACGCCACCGAGGCCGACTTCCTCGAGTACACCGGTCACCGGCTGGACCCCGCCAAGCTGGTCCGGGTCCCGCACCACATCGCCCATCTGATGACCGGCTACCACCTGGCGGGCGGCGGTGACGCGGCGTTCCTGGTGAGTGACGGCCGCGCCGAGTGGCTGTCGTCGATCATGGGCGAGGTGCGCGACGGCGAGGTGAAGGTCTTCGACGACATGACCGTCGACTCGCGGCACTCGCTGGCGATGCTCTTCTCCGTGGTGACCCGCTACCTCGGATTCGTCCCCAACAACGACGAGTACAAGGTGATGGGCCTGGCCGGCTACGCCCCGCCCCCCGAGCCCAACCCGTTCCTCACCGACGTGGTGGAGACCTGCCCCGACGGCACCTACCGCATCCCCTACCCGGCCAACGCGATTCCCGCCTACTACGAGCTGTTCGACCGCATCTTCGGCGGCGGCCCCGACCGCCGGGAGGACTTCGGCTACCGGGTGCGCGTGGCGAGCGCCGCCCAGCACATGCTGGAGACGCTCACCGCCGGCCAGATCCGCACCCTGGAGTCCCGCAGCGACCTGCCGCGCGTCGTCTTCGAGGGCGGACTCGCCCTGAACTGCGTCAACAACACCAAGCTGCTCGAGCGTTCACGCTTCACCGACATGGACGTCAGCTTCGGCGCCAGCGACGTCGGCGTGGCCATCGGCGCGGCCCTGTACGCCAGCAGCCAGGCCGGCACCAAGCCCCGCATCGAGGCGACCCCCTACCTCGGCCCCTCCTACGGCCGCGAGGAGATCCTCACGGCCCTCGAGGATTACGCGGACCATGTCGTCTGGCGCGAGCTGGAGCCCGCGGACGTGCCGCGGGAGGCGGCGTCGCTGATGCGGGAGCGGTGCGTCATCGGATGGTTCCAGGGGCGCATGGAGTACGGGCCGCGGGCGCTGGGCAACCGCAGCATCCTGGCCAACCCGAGCTACCCCGACATCAAGGACATCATCAACGAGCGCATCAAGCACCGCGAGCAGTTCCGGCCGTTCGCCCCGGTGGTACTCGAACACGTCGCGCCCGAGGTCTTCGAGATGGGCAAGAAGAAGTCCTCGCCCTGCATGACCTTCGTGGTCCCGGTGCGGCCCCGGTACCGCGAGAAGATCCAGGGCGCCTGCCATGTCGACGGCACCTCGCGGATCCAGACCGTCACCGAGCAGAGCAATCCGCTGCTGGCCGAACTGCTCACCCGGTTCACCGAGCTGACCGGAATTCCCTGTCTGATCAACACCTCGTTCAACGTCGCCGGGGAACCCATCGTCTGCTCTCCCGCCGACGCCCTGTCCTGCTACCTCAAGACGGAGATGGATCACCTGTTCCTGGGCAACTTCCTGGTGTCGCGAAGGGTGAGCGAGTGAGCCCCTTTCCGATCTTGGCTGTCCGCAAATTCCCTTGCGCCTGTTGCGCTACGCTCTACCGCGAACGAAGGGAGACGCAGCCAAGTGTCGCTGTTAGAGGAGCACCCGTTCGTCGGTAACCACTGCGAGTCGACCACCCTGGTGAATCTGCTGCGGCAGCGGGACATCGACCTGTCGGAGTCGTTCGTCTTCGGGCTCGCCGGTGGTCTGTCCTTCATCTACTGGCGGACGAAGCAGATGCCGACGCCGTTCGTCGGCGGCCGCATCAAGCCCGACACGCTGTCCGAGAATCTCGCGGACGCGCTGAACATGCGGCTGTCGGTGCACGAGACGTCCTCGGCCAGGCGGGCCAGGGAGCATCTGCTGGCGGAGCTCGACTCCGGAAATGTCGTCGGCCTCAAACTGGACCGCTATCTGCTCGACTACTCCACCGACGACTTCCGGTTCGCGGCGCACTATGTGGCCTGCGTCGGACACGAGGACGACCGTTTCGCCCTGGTGGAAACCAGGCCGCTCGGCCTGAAATGGGCGTCGGGTGAATCACTCGCCGCCGCGCGCGACCCCCGGGGCCCGATGAGTTCACGCAATCGCGCCTTCACCCTGGAACCTCTCAAGGGCGGCCTTCCCGATCTCGCGGAAGCCGCCCGCAAAGGCATCAGGGCGTCCGCGCAGAACATTCTGAATCCGCCGATCTCCAACTTCGGATTCAAGGGAATGCACAAGGTCGCCGATCTGATGCCGCAGTGGCTCGACGACCTCGAATCCCCCGGAACCGGCCTGTCCGAGATTTCCACGATCATGGAGGACGCGGGGACCGGCGGAGGCCTGTTCCGCATGATGTGGGCGGAGTTCCTCGCGGAGACGGCCGGACTCACCGGCGTGGGCGAGTTCCAGGAGATCTCGGACGCCTATCGCGGGGTGTCGAAGAAGTGGACCGATGTGGCCGGGCTGGTCCGCGAGGCCGGAGCCACCTCCTCGCGGGAGTGCCTGCACAGCGCGTCGGCGATGGTGCACGAGGCCGCGGAGGAGGAGCGGCATCTGATGCAGCGTCTGCTGGAGCTGACGGACTGAGCGGTCTCCTGAACCGGCGGGCTGAGCGGCCGGCCCCAGCGCTCCCGCGCCACCGGTCCGCAAGGGCTTACCCGGCCGGCGCTGCTTGGCCCGCGCCGTTCCTCAGCCCGTGCCCGTCCCGCCGAGCGAGCGGTCCGTCACCTTCTTCAGGTGCCGGGCGAACACCTCCCGGGCGTCGGGCGTGAGCGTGCGCAGGGCGACCAGGGCGGTGACGGCCACGTCGCACAGCTCCGACTGCACGTCCTCCCAGGTGTGGGTGGTGCCCTTGCGCGGGTTCTGCCCCGTCGCCCCCACCACCGCCTGCGCCACCTCGCCGACCTCCTCGGACAGCTTCAGGATGCGCAGCAGCAGGCCCTCCCGGCCGCCGACCGGGCGGTGGCTGTCCAGCCAGGTGTGCAGATCGTCGATGGAGTCCCAGAGGCCGGGCGTGTGATCGCTCATGGCGCACAGGGTGGCAGACACCACCGACACCACCCGCAGGTGCCTCGAGCGGTACCCCCTAGATGAATGAGTCCAAGGGATCGCCTGCGGACATGAGACGAGGGCGTCCAACGTCG
>NZ_BAAAIZ010000023.1:0-65454 GCF_039526425.1 Streptomyces thermospinosisporus | reverse complement strand
CCGCCCGGCCGCTCCCCGTCACCGCGCCGCACCGCCCGGCCGCTCCCCGTCACCGCGGCGCACCGCCGCACCGCGAGGCCCCGCCGCACCGCCACACCCCCACCGCACGGCCCGCGCCCCACCGCCACGCCTCCCCACCGCACGACCGCGCCCCACCGCCCCGCCGCACGGTCACCCGGGGGGCTGAGCCCTGCCGGTGGCGCGTGCGAGGATCGGAGACGTACCTCACACGTGTACCCGAAGGAGAGTGCGCGATGGCCGCCAAGCCGCCGAAGGCCGATCCGGTGCAGGACGCGCCGCAGGTCGCCGAGCCGAAGCACGCGGCCGCGGGGCTGACGGCGATCAGACACACCCTGCGCGCCGCCCAGCGGCAGATGGGCGTGAGGCGCACGGCGCTGACGCTGCTCAGCGTCAACCAGCAGAACGGCTTCGACTGCCCGGGCTGCGCCTGGCCGGAGCCGGACCGCCCGCACCGGGCGGAGTTCTGCGAGAACGGCGCCAAGGCGGTGGCCGAGGAGGCCACCCTGCGCCGGGTGACGCCCGAGTTCTTCGCCGAGCACCCGGTCTCCGAGCTGGCCGGCCGCAGCGGCTACTGGCTGGGGCAGCAGGGCCGGCTCACCCACCCCATGTATCTGCCGGAGGGCGGCACCCACTACGAGCCGGTCACCTGGGAGCGGGCCTTCGACATCGTCGCCGAGGAGATCGCCGCGCTCGGCTCCCCCGACGAGGCCGTCTTCTACACCTCGGGCCGCACCAGCAACGAGGCGGCGTTCCTCTACCAGCTCTTCGCGCGGGAGCTCGGCACCAACAATCTGCCCGACTGCTCCAACCTGTGCCACGAGTCCTCCGGCTCGGCGCTGACCGAGACGCTCGGCGTCGGCAAGGGCAGCGTGCTGCTGGACGATCTTTACAAGGCGGACCTGATCATCGTGGCCGGGCAGAACCCGGGCACGAACCATCCGCGGATGCTCACCGCGCTGGAGAAGGCCAAGGCGAACGGCGCCCGGATCATCAGCGTGAACCCGCTGCCGGAGGCGGGCCTGGAGCGCTTCAAGAACCCGCAGACCCCGAAGGGCCTGACCGCCGGCGCCGCGCTGACCGACCTGTTCCTGCAGATCCGCATCGGCGGCGACCAGGCGCTGTTCCGCCTCCTCAACAAGCTGATCCTGCAGACGGAGGGCGCCGTCGACGAGGAGTTCGTGCGGGAGCACACGCACGGCTTCGAGGAGTTCGCCGAGGCGGCCCGCGCAGCCGGCTGGGACGAGACGCTCGCCGCGACCGGGCTCACCCGCGAGGACATCGAGCGCTGCCTGCGGATGGTCCTCGACTCGAAGCGCACCATCGTCTGCTGGGCGATGGGCCTCACCCAGCACAAGCACGCGGTGCCGACCATCAAGGAGATCGTCAACTTCCTGCTGCTGCGCGGCAACATCGGCCGGCGCGGCGCGGGCGTGTGCCCGGTGCGCGGCCACTCCAATGTGCAGGGCGACCGGACCATGGGGATCTTCGAGCGGCCCTCCCCGGCCTTCCTGGACGCGCTGGAGAAGGAGTTCGGCTTCGCCCCGCCCCGCCGGCACGGCTACGACGTGGTCCGGGCGATCCGGGCGCTGCGCGACGGCGAGGCCAAGGTCTTCTTCGCCATGGGCGGCAACTTCGTCTCCGCCTCCCCCGACACGGAGGTCACCGAGGCGGCGATGCGGCGGGCCCGGCTCACGGTGCATGTGTCGACCAAGCTGAACCGCTCGCACACGGTCACCGGCGCGCGGGCGCTGATCCTGCCGACGCTGGGCCGCACCGAGCGCGATGTGCAGGCGGGCGGGGAGCAGTTCGTCACCGTCGAGGACTCCATGGGCATGGTGCACGCCTCCCGCGGGCGGCTGGAGCCGGCGAGCCCCTGGCTGCTGTCGGAGCCGGCGATCGTGTGCCGGCTGGCCCGGCGGGTGCTCGGCGCGGACAGCAAGGTGCCGTGGGAGGAGTTCGAGCGGGACTACGGGGCGATCCGGGACCGTATCGCGCGGGTGGTCCCCGGCTTCGAGGACTTCAACGCGAAGGTGGCCCGCCCCGGGGGCTTCGCGCTCCCGCACGCCCCGCGTGACGAGCGCCGCTTCCCCACCGCCACCGGGAAGGCCAACTTCACCGCGGCGCCCGTGGAGTACCCGAGGGTGCCTCAGGGCCGGCTGCTGCTGCAGACGCTGCGCTCGCACGACCAGTACAACACCACGATCTACGGCCTGGACGACCGCTACCGGGGCATCCGCAACGGCCGGCGGGTGGTGCTGGTCAACCCCGAGGACGCGCGGGAGCTGGGGGTCGCGGACGGCTCGTACGTGGATCTGGTGAGCGAGTGGAAGGACGGGGTGGAGCGCCGGGCGCCGGGCTTCCGGGTGGTGCACTATCCGACGGCCCGCGGCTGCGCCGCCGCGTACTACCCGGAGACCAATGTGCTGGTGCCGCTGGACGCCACGGCGGACGTCAGCAATACCCCGGCCAGCAAGTCCGTAGTGGTCCGTCTGGAACAATCGGCGGCCGACTGAGCGTTTGCTCAGCCGAGCAGCTGCGGCAGAGTGCCGCACAGCGCCGGAAGCGATCACGACGAAACGGAGCCGGACCCATGGGTGAGCAGCAGCAGGTGAAGTTCCCGCAGGAGGTCATCGACGAGTACGCCGCGCTCGGCGTGGACCTCCAGGCGCTGTTCTCGGCGGGCCATCTGGGCACGCGCATGGGCGTGCAGATACTGGAGGCGTCGGCGGAGCGGGTCGTCGGGACGATGCCGGTGGAGGGCAACACCCAGCCGTACGGGCTGCTGCACGGCGGCGCCTCGGCGGTGCTGGCGGAGACGCTCGGCTCGGTGGGCTCGATGCTGCACGGCGGCAGCTCCAAGATCGCCGTCGGTGTCGACCTGAACTGCACCCACCACCGGGGCGTCCGCTCCGGCCTGGTCACCGGCGTGGCCACGCCCGTGCACCGGGGGCGCTCCACGGCGACGTACGAGATCGTCATCACGGACGAGCAGGACAAGCGGGTCTGCACCGCCCGCCTGACCTGCCTGCTGCGCGACGTGACCCCGAAGGACGCGGAGCGGGTGAACGCGCGCGGATGACCGCGAACGGCCGGATCACCGGCGCGGACGGAGCGGCCGGCCCGCCCCCGCACCGGTGGTCCGGCGCGTCCCGCCCGCGCCCCGCCCTCGCCGGGCACGGGGCGCGGGCGGTCCCGCGTCAGGACTTGGTCGAGCCGCTGCAGTACCAGTCGCCGTAGCGGGTGCCCCCGCTGTAGCGGGCCTCGCACACCCGCACCGTCACGTTCTCGTTGACGTCGTAGTTGCACTGGCGGATCTCGGTGCCGTTGTCGCCGATGCTGGTGGTGTCGTAGCAGCCGGTGCGCAGATCCACCCAGGTGTAGCCGTCGCAGCCGACGTTGGCGCAGACCCGCTGCTGGATCTTGCCGTGCACCGAGTAGCCGTCGGCGGCGTGGTCGGTGATGTAGAGCCAGTCGCCGTCGGGGTAGAACGTCGAGGTGCCCCAGCTCTTGCTGACGGTCACATTGAGTCCGCTCGCGGAGGCGGAACCCCCCGTCCCGGCGACCAGGATGGCGCTCGCCGCCAGGGCCAGACCGGCCTGTGCCAGTCCCTTGAGCTTCATGAAGGTTCCCCCTCGCGCTGATGTTCGATTGAGCGCCACATCAGACAGCACCCGCTCCTCCGTGTCAACTCGCTTTTCCCCGGGGCGAGATGATCCGCGGGCCCGGCACACGTCTTGAACTCCCCCGCGAAGCTCGCGAGACTCGGCGCGTGAGACGGCCCGACGGCATATGCGTCCTCGCCGCGCTGATCCTCTCCGGCGCCCTGGCGACCGGCTGCGGCACGTCCGGCCCCGGCACGGCCTCCGCGCCAGGCTCCGGGGCGGCCTCCGCGCCCGCCGCCTCCTCGCCGTCCCCGGGCGCCACCTCCGCCGAGGCGGTCTGCGTCAAGCTCGTGACGCACTGGTCGCGCGAGGTGCTCGCCGGCACCGCCTACGGCGACTACCAGTCGATGGGACTGTCCAACGGGCAGTACGAGATCCTGCGCGACGCCGTGGCGGCCGCCCGGCCCGTGGTAAAGCGTCAGGGACCGGAGGCTGCACAGCGAGTGATCGACCGTCAGGTGCGGCAGGGCTGCGCCGAGCGGTATCAGGACGGCGGGCCGAGCGAAGGGCCGTGGCAATGAGCGGCGTCGGCCCGGTGGAGCCGGGGCAGGGCACCCGGGCCTGGGACAGCACCCCGCCGCCGGCCCGTCACTGGCCCCGACTCGGGCCGCCGGCACGGGCCTTCGCCCGCCACCACAGGGCCACGCTCGCCTCCCTCACCGCCGCGGCCGTCCTGGCCGGCGCCGGCTACCTCTACGCCACCCGGCCCGAACGGCCCGCGCCCGCACCGCCGCCGTACCCGTCCCAGGTCACCGCCCTCACCTATCTGAATCCGCAGGTCAGAACCCCTGGAACGGAGAAACGGAGCTTCCGCTTCGATGCCCTGCTCAGCGTCGAATCCGGACCTCCGGTCACCGTGATCCGGATTTCCCAGCCCTACGCGGGACTTTCCGTGATCTCCAGCCCACGCACGCCTTTCCGGACAAAGGCAGGTTCCCCCCACAAGATCACGATCACCCTCCGGGTGACCGAATGCGGGAAAGCTCCCCGGGGGGCCGGGCTCCCTTTCCTGGATGTAACTCTACGTAATACGCGCGCAATACAGACGCACAGCTTCATCCTCGGCTCCCGCTACGCACAGGACCTCTCCGGAGCCCTGCAAGTAGCCTGCAGCAACGATTCCCGGTAATCACCAAAAGCGCCGAGACGCCTGATAGCCCTTCGCGAGTCCTGCAGTTTCTCAGCATGCGGACAGGGCAAATCGGCGGGAATTCCTCCGTTCCCCCCACTCAGTACCGCTCTGCAATACGTCGTGTCATAACAAGAGCGTCACAGCATTGGTCAGACTCTCCTCCACGTTCCCCACACACGCTTAGAGTCACGGCCAGTCACCGCGGAGCCCGATTGTCACTTCGGCCCGGCGCTCGACTCGGCCGTTTCCACCGGGAAGCGGCTGTCAGGGGAAAGGACTGGATCGTGCGTCAACGTTCGCTCATCGCCATCACCGCCGCGCTGGCGGCGGGAGCTCTCACCCTTACCGCCTGCGGTTCGCGCGACGACGACGGCGGCTCGGACAAGGGCAACGGTGGCACCACCGTGGTCATCGGCGTGGACGCGCCGCTGACCGGCGACCTGTCCGCGCTGGGCCTCGGGATCAAGAACTCCGCGGACCTCGCAGCCAAGACCGCCAACAAGGAGAAGTTCGTCGAGGGCGTCACCTTCAAGATCGACGCCCGTGACGACCAGGCCCAGCCCTCCTCCGGGCAGGCCAACGCCACCACCTTCGTGGCCAACAAGGACGTCCTCGGCGTCGTCGGCCCGCTGAACTCCTCCGTCGCCGAGTCCATGCAGAAGGTCTTCGACGACGCCAAGCTCGTCCAGGTGTCGCCGGCCAACACCAACCCGGCGCTCACCCAGGGCACGGACTGGCAGAAGTCCAAGAAGCGCCCGTACAAGTCGTACTTCCGCACCGCGACCACGGACGCCGTCCAGGGTCCGTTCGCCGCGCAGTACCTGTACAACGAGTCCAAGAAGCGCAAGGTCTTCGTGATCGACGACAAGAAGACCTACGGCGCCGGCCTCGCCTCCACCTTCACCGAGGAGTTCAAGAAGCTCGGCGGCAAGGTCGTGGGCACCGACCACATCGACCCGGACACCAAGGACTTCTCCGCGGTCGCCACCAAGGTCAAGAACTCGGGCGCCGACGTCGTCTACTACGGCGGCGAGTACCCGCAGGCCGGCCCGCTCAGCAAGCAGATCAAGGCCGCTGGCGCCAAGATCCCGCTGGTCGGCGGTGACGGCATCTACAGCGCCGACTTCATCAAGCTGGCCGGCCCGAGCGGCTCCGGCGACCTGGCCACCTCGGTCGGCGCCCCGGTGGAGGAGCTGCCCTCCGCCAAGGAGTTCATCGCCAACTACAAGGCCGCGGGCTACAAGGACGCCTACGAGGCCTACGGCGGCTACTCCTACGACTCGACCTGGGCGATCATCGAGGCCGTGAAGAAGGTCGTCGAGGACAACGACGGCAAGCTGCCCGACGACGCCCGCGAGAAGGTCACCGAGGCCATGCAGAACGTCTCCTTCGACGGAGTCACCGGCAAGGTCTCGTTCGACGAGTTCGGTGACGCCACCAACAAGCAGCTCACCGTCTACGCCGTTGAGAAGGGCGAGTGGAAGCCCGTGAAGTCCGGCACCTACACGGGCTGAGCTTTCACCCGCACCGACTAGAGGCCGCGCGGGGCGCTGCACCACTGGCGCCCCGCGCGGACTCGCATCCGGCCCCATCCGTCGAACTTGTTCCGAACGTCTCGGAGGACATGCGGTGAACGAACTGCCGCAGCAGCTGGTCAACGGCCTGCTACTGGGATCCATGTACGGGCTGGTCGCCATCGGCTACACAATGGTCTATGGCATCGTCCAGCTCATCAACTTCGCCCACGGCGAGATATTCATGGTGGGTGGCTTCGGTGCCCTCACCGTCTACCTGTACGTGCTGCCCGACGGCACGTCGATGTGGGTGGCCCTGCCCCTGATGCTCCTCGCGGGCGTCCTCGTCTCCGTCCTGGTCGCCGTGGGAGCGGAACGGTTCGCCTACCGCCCCCTGCGGGGCGCCCCGCGTCTGGCCCCGCTCATCACGGCCATCGGACTCTCGCTGGCCCTGCAGCAGGCCGTCTGGGCCTGGTACCCCGGCGGTGAGGACTCCCTGAACTTCCCGCAGATCGAGGGCGGCCCCTTCGAGATCGGCAGCGTCACCATCCAGACCGGCGACATCTTCCTGTGCGTCGTGGCCCCCCTGAGCATGGCCGTCCTGGCCTGGTTCGTGATGAAGACGCGCCCCGGCCGCGGCATGCAGGCCACCGCCCAGGACCCGGACACCGCCAAGCTGATGGGCATCAACACCGACCGCATCATCGTGGTCGCGTTCGCCCTCGGTGCCGTGTTCGCCGCCATCGGCGCCGTCGCGTACGGCCTGAAGTACGGTCAGGTCCAGTTCCGCATGGGCTTCATCCTCGGCCTGAAGGCCTTCACCGCCGCGGTCCTCGGAGGCATCGGCAACATCTACGGAGCGATGCTCGGCGGACTCGTGCTCGGTGTCGCCGAGGCGCTGTCCACGGCCTACATCGCCGACATCCCCGGCATGGACCAGTTCGGCAGCCAGTCCTGGGCGAACGTCTGGGCCTTCGTTCTCCTCATCCTCGTGCTCCTGTTCAGGCCTCAGGGTCTGCTCGGTGAGCGAGTCGCGGACAGGGCGTGACACCGATGACCACACAGACCACAGCAGCCAAGACCCCGGACACCCCCACCCCCGCGGCGCCCAGGGGTCTGGTCGGCCTCCCCGAGAGCGCCGGCCGCGCCCTGGCCACCGCCGGCGGCGTCCTCTCCGTCATCTCCACCTTCCTCGCCTGGACCTGGACCGCCGAGTTCCCCGGTGACCTCACCGTCTACGGCTACCCGGGCGGACTGCAGGTCCTGGTCCTGGTCGGCGGCGCCCTCACCGCGCTGTTCGGCCTCGCCTCCTACAACATCAAGGGACTGCGCTGGCTCGTCCCGGCCGGCGCCGACAGCGCGCTGAAGCTGGCCGCGCTCGGCACCTTCGTCACCGCCTGGTACACGGTCATCGCGATCAGCGTGCAGCTCGGCGGTGTGGTGAACCTGGAGCCGGGCGGCTTCGTCGTGGCCGCCGCCACCCTGCTCGCCCTGCTCGGCGCCCTCGCCCTGCCGTTCGAGCGGCCGGCCCCGGACCCCTTCGACCCGGAGGACACTGGCTGGGAGCAGTTCCGCCACAAGGCGCGCCACCAGGGCGCGGTCATCAAGGCGGCGTTCGCGACCGGGCCCGTCAAGGCGCCGACGCGCAAGCTCCCCGGCTTCGCCGAGATCCTGGTGATCGTGGCCGCCATGGCCCTCGGCCTGCTCGTCTTCACCTACGGCATCGGCACCGAGTACGACGAGCTGTTCGTCGGCTTCCTGATCATCGCCGGCTTCGGCTTCGCCGCCCTCTTCAAGGCCGGGCTGACCAGCCGGGTCTCCGCCATCACCGCCAAGCACCGCAACGTCACCCTGATCGGTGCGTTCGTCGCGGCGGCCGCGTTCCCCTTCACCCAGTCCGACGACCAGTACGCGACGATCGGCGTCTACATCCTGATCTTCGCCACGGTCGCCCTCGGCCTGAACATCGTCGTCGGTCTGGCCGGCCTGCTCGACCTCGGTTACGTCGCCTTCCTCGGTGTCGGCGCCTACGCCGCCGCCATGGTCTCCGGCAGCCCCTCCAGCCCGTTCGACTTCCACCTGCCGTTCTGGGCGAGCGCGCTGATCGGCGCGGCGGTCGCCATGGTGTTCGGCGTGATCATCGGTGCGCCGACGCTGCGGCTGCGCGGCGACTACCTGGCCATCGTGACCCTCGGCTTCGGTGAGATCTTCCGCATCGCCGTCCTCAACATGGACGGCACCTCCGGACCCGACATCACCAACGGCTCCAACGGCATCTCCTCGATCCCGAACCTCAACATCCTCGGGTTCGACTTCGGCCAGGAGCACACCATCGGCGGGTTCACCATCGCCCGGTTCGCCAACTACTTCCTGCTGATGCTGCTCATCACGCTGGTCGTGGTCGTCGTCTTCCGGCGCAGCAGCGACTCCCGCATCGGCCGCGCCTGGGTGGCGATCCGCGAGGACGAGACCGCCGCGCTCGCGATGGGCATCAACGGCTTCCGCGTCAAACTGATCGCCTTCGCCCTCGGCGCCACGCTCGCCGGTCTCGCGGGCACCGTCCAGGCGCACGTCACCTACACGGTGACGCCGGAGCAGTACCAGTTCGCCCACGTGGTCCCGCCCAACAGTGCCTTCCTGCTCGCCGCGGTGGTCCTCGGCGGCATGGGCACCATCAGCGGACCGCTGGTCGGCGCGGCCCTGCTCTACCTGATCCCGGCCAAGCTCCAGTTCCTCGGCGACTACCAGCTCTTCGCCTTCGGCCTCGCGCTCGTGCTGCTGATGCGCTACCGACCGGAGGGCCTCATCCCGAACCGGCGTCGCCAGCTCGAATTCCACGAAGAGGCACAAGCGCCGACAGTCCTCAGCAAGGCAGGGGCCTGACCACGATGACCACCGACACCACCACCAAGAGCGCGCCCACCGGCGCCACCCCCGGCGAGCCCGTCCTCGACGCCCGCGGTGTGACCATGCGCTTCGGCGGCCTCACCGCCGTCAGCGAGGTCGACCTCACCGTGAACGCCGGCGAGATCGTCGGCCTCATCGGCCCCAACGGCGCCGGCAAGACGACCTTCTTCAACTGCCTGACCGGCCTGTACATCCCCACCGAGGGCGAGGTCCGCTACAAGGGCCAGATCCTGCCGCCCAAGTCGTTCAAGGTCACCGCCGCCGGCATCGCGCGCACCTTCCAGAACATCCGTCTGTTCGCCAACATGACGGTCCTGGAGAACGTGCTCGTCGGCCGCCACACCCGCACCAAGGAGGGCCTGTGGTCGGCGCTGCTGCGCGGCCCCGGTTTCCACAAGGCGGAGGCGGCCAGCCGCGCCCGGGCCATGGAGCTGCTGGAGTTCGTGGGCCTGGCGGACAAGGCGGACCACCTGGCCCGCAACCTCCCCTACGGCGAGCAGCGCAAGCTGGAGATCGCGCGGGCGCTGGCCAGCGAGCCGGGTCTGCTGCTCCTCGACGAGCCCACGGCCGGTATGAACCCGCAGGAGACGCGGGCGGCCGAGGAGCTGATCTTCGCCATCCGCGACAAGGGCATCGCCGTCCTCGTCATCGAGCACGACATGCGGTTCATCATGAACCTCTGTGACCGCGTGGCCGTGCTCGTCCAGGGCAAGAAGCTGATCGAGGGCGACGCCGCCACCGTGCAGAGCGACGAGCGGGTGATCGCCGCCTACCTGGGAGAACCCCTCGCGAACGACCCCGGCGCCGCGGAAGCTGCCGAGGTCGAGGCCGCCGAGGCCGCGGCCGAGGCCGCCACGGAGACCGCGCCCGCCAAGGAGAACGACCGATGACCGCACTTCTCGAAGTCGAGGACCTCCGGGTCGCCTACGGCAAGATCGAAGCCGTCAAGGGGATCTCGTTCAAGGTCGAGGCCGGTGAAGTGGTCACCCTCATCGGCACCAACGGCGCCGGCAAGACGACGACCCTGCGCACCCTGTCGGGTCTGCTGAAGCCGGTCGGCGGCCAGATCAAGTTCAACGGCAAGTCGCTGAAGAAGGTGCCCGCCCACGAGATCGTCGCCCGCGGTCTCGCCCACTCCCCGGAGGGGCGGCACATCTTCCCGCGCATGACCATCGAGGACAACCTGCGCCTCGGGGCCTTCCTGCGCAACGACAAGGCGGGCATCGAGAAGGACATGCAGCGCGCCTACGACCTGTTCCCCATCCTCGGGGAGCGCCGCAAGCAGGCCGCGGGCACCCTCTCCGGCGGTGAGCAGCAGATGCTCGCCATGGGCAGGGCGCTGATGTCCCAGCCGAAGCTGCTGATGCTCGACGAGCCCTCGATGGGTCTGTCGCCGATCATGATGCAGAAGATCATGGCGACCATCGCCGAGCTGAAGTCGCGGGGCACGACCATCCTGCTGGTCGAGCAGAACGCCCAGGCCGCGCTGTCCCTCGCGGACCACGGCCATGTGATGGAGGTCGGCAAGATCGTCCTGACCGGCTCCGGCCAGGACCTGCTCCACGACGAGTCGGTGCGCAAGGCGTACCTCGGCGAGGACTGAGGCCGGCGGCAGCCGCACACGCGAGCGGCCCGCGTCCCCCTCGGGGGCGCGGGCCGCATTCCGTTGTCCTCGGTCCGGGCGTCCTCGGTTCGGTGCGAGGGGCTCAGCCCTCGTTCCGTCGCGGGGCGCTCAGCCCTTCTGCGCCTTCTTCTCCTCGGCGTCGTCGATGACCGCCTGCGCCACCTGCTGCATGGACATCCGCCGGTCCATGGACGTCTTCTGGATCCAGCGGAACGCGGCCGGCTCGGTCAGCCCGTACTGCGTCTGCAGCACCGACTTGGCGCGGTCCACCAGCTTGCGGGTCTCCAGCCGCTGGCTCAGGTCCGCGACCTCGCGCTCCAGCTCCTTCAGCTCGGTGAACCGCGAGACGGCCATCTCGATCGCGGGCACCACGTCGCTCTTGCTGAACGGCTTGACCAGGTACGCCATCGCACCGGCGTCGCGGGCCCGTTCCACCAGGTCGCGCTGGGAGAACGCGGTCAGCATCAGCACCGGGGCGATCCGCTCCTCGGCGATCTTCTCCGCCGCGGAGATGCCGTCCAGCTTGGGCATCTTCACATCGAGGATCACCAGGTCGGGCCGGTGCTCACGGGCCAGTTCGACGGCCTGCTCGCCGTCGCCCGCCTCCCCGACGACGGTGTAGCCCTCCTCCTCCAGCATCTCTTTGAGGTCGAGCCGGATCAGCGCCTCGTCCTCGGCGATGACCACGCGGGTCGTCATGGGAGGCACGTGCGACTTGTCGTCTTCGGGCACGTCCACTGGCTGGGGCGACTCGGGGGCACTCACGTGAGCTCCTAGGTGCGGGGCAGGCAGATACTGCTGACAAGAGCGTACCCAGCTGCGATAAGGTAGGGGCACGGCGGGTGACCGCCGGCCTTCGTTTCAAAGGGAGCCCCGGTAGCCCAGCGGTAGAGGCAATGGTCTCAAACACCATACAGCGTCGGTTCGAATCCGACCCGGGGTACTTTTCCTCCGGTTCCAAGGTCGCCGCTCAGGGGTTGTCGTCCTCGCCGATCCGGTGAACGCGGACCATGTTGGTGGAGCCCGTCACGCCCGGCGGTGAGCCCGCCGTGATGATCACCACGTCGCCCCGGTCGCAGCGTCCGTACTGGGTGAGCAGCTCGTCCACCTGGTCGACCATGGCGTCCGTCGAGTCCATGTGCGGGCCGAGGAACGTCTCCACTCCCCACGACAGGCTGAGCTGCGAGCGGGTGGCCGGCTCCGGGGTGAAGGCCAGCAGCGGGATGGGCGAGCGGTAGCGGGACATCCGGCGGGCCGTGTCGCCGGACTGCGTGAAGGCGACCAGGAACCTCGCGCCCAGGAAATCGCCGATCTCCGCCGCCGCGCGGGCCACCGCCCCGCCCTGGGTGCGGGGCTTGTTGCGTTCGGTCAGCGGCGGCAGGCCCTTGGCGAGGATGTCCTCCTCGGCCGCCGCCACGATCTTCGCCATGGTGCGGACCGTCTCCACCGGGTGCTTGCCGACGCTGGTCTCGCCGGAGAGCATCACCGCGTCCGTGCCGTCGATGACCGCGTTGGCCACGTCGGAGGCCTCGGCACGGGTGGGGCGGGCGCTGTCGATCATCGAGTCCAGCATCTGGGTCGCGACGATCACCGGCTTGGCGTTGCGCTTGGCCAGCTTGATCGCGCGCTTCTGCACGATGGGCACCTGCTCCAGCGGCATCTCCACGCCGAGGTCCCCGCGGGCGACCATCAGGCCGTCGAAGGCGGCCACGATCTCGTCGATGTTCTCCACGGCCTGCGGCTTCTCGATCTTGGCGATCACGGGGAGGCGGCGGCCCTCCTCGTCCATGACCCGGTGGACGTCCCTGATGTCCCGTCCGGAGCGGACGAAGGACAGCGCGACCAGGTCGAAGCCGGTCCTCAGCGCCCAGCGCAGATCGTCCTCGTCCTTCTTGGACAGCGCGGGGACGGAGAGCGCGACGCCGGGCAGGTTGAGGCCCTTGTGGTCGGAGATCACGCCGCCCTCGAGGACCGTGGTGCGCACCCGGGGGCCGTCGACCTCGGTGACCTTGAGGGTGACCTTGCCGTCGTCGACGAGGATGCGCTCACCGGGAGCGACGTCCTCGGCGAGTCCCGCATAGGTGGTGCCGCAGAGGTGGCGGCCGCCCTCCACTCCGTCCTCGGCGGTGATGGTGAAGGTGTCGCCGCGTTCAAGCAGTACCGGACCTTCGGCGAAACGACCGAGGCGGATCTTCGGGCCCTGAAGGTCGGCGAGGACGCCGACGCTGCGGCCGGTCTCGTCGGACGCCTTGCGGACGTGGCGGTACCGCGCCTCGTGCTCGGCGTGCGTGCCATGGCTGAGGTTGAAGCGGGCGACGTCCATCCCCGCGTCGACCAGGGCTTTGATCCGGTCGTAGGAGTCGGTGGCGGGCCCCAGTGTGCAGACGATTTTCGCTCGGCGCATGGGCTGAGCCTATGGCTTACCGATGGGTAGTCAGGGAGTTGCGCGTGGCCGGCCAACGGACGGGCGATGAAGGGTTGTTGACAGGAATTGAATTCGAAAGGCGGTTCTAGGAGGCGTCCGCACAGGCGCCTCCTCGCCCCGAGGCGTCCGCACAGGCACCTTTTCGCCCGGAGGCGTCCGCACGGGCGCCTCTTCGCCCGGAGGCTGCCGTCAGCGGCTCACAGCTTTGGCGGCTGCATGGTGAAGCGGGCGGTGACCTCGGCGTGCAGGTGCTGGCGCTGGGGTTCGAGGTCGAGCGGCGGGGGTGCGGCCTCCCCGGCGAACGCGGCCGGTTCCATGCCGCGAGCGGCGAAGGCGGGCGGGCGGGGCAGTTCCGTTCCGGTGTCGGACAGCTCGATGAGGGCGGCCAGGGAGGTGCCGAGGGCCTCGGCGTAGGCGCGGGCGCGCTGCACGGCGTCGTGCACCGCCCGCCGGCGGGCCTCGGCGTACGCCGGGGAGTCCGGGCGCAGCGCCCACCAGGGGCCGTCGACGCGGGTGAGCTCCAGGTCGGCGAGGCGGGTGACCAGTTCCCCGAGGGCGGCGAAGTCGCCCAGTTCGGCGGTGAGGCGGACGGTGCCGTGGTAGGTGCGGACGCGCTCGCCGCGGCCGTGCCGGGTGAGTTCGGGAGCGACGGTGAGGGAGCCCGTCTCCAGGCGCTCCACGGCCTCGCCGTGGCTCTTGATCAGCTCGAGGACCGAGGCGTTGCGGCGGCTGAGGTCGTCCAGGGCGCCGCGGCGGTCGCGGTCCCGGACGGTGAGGGTGATGCCGATGCCGGCGATCTCGGGGGGCACGTCGAGGTCGGCCTCGCCGCGGACGGTGAGGTGGGGGGTCTCGGGGGTGCCGTAGGGGGTGGCCGTCATGGGGCCAGTGTGCCGGTCACCGGATCGCTATGTGAGGGGACTGTTGCGGATGGGCGTGTTCAGGTCAGAATCTGCGGACGCGTCTACGCGCGTTGCGACGTGGACCGTCCGAGTGACCGCTGCACGAGGGGAAGCTGACATGCCGTTGAACCGCCGGAAGTTCCTGGAGAGGTCCGCCGTGACGGGAGCGGGGGTGGCGCTGGCCGCGGCCGTGCAGGCCTCCCCGGCGGCGGCCGGAGAGGCGGGGCACGGCAAGAAGCGGCCCAAGCGGTACGCGCTGACCGTGATGGGCACCACCGACCTGCACGGGCACGTCTTCAACTGGGACTACTACAAGGACGCGGAGTACACCGACAAGGACGGCAACGCCCAGGGCCTGGCCCGGATCTCCACGCTGGTCAACCAGGTCCGCGAGGAGAAGGGCCCCGGCAACACGCTGCTGCTGGACGCGGGCGACACCATCCAGGGCACCCCGCTGACCTACTACTACGCCAAGGTCGACCCGATCACCGCCGAGGGCGGCCCGGTGCATCCGATGGCCCAGGCGATGAACGCCATCGGGTACGACGCGGTGGCGCTCGGCAACCACGAGTTCAACTACGGCATCGACACCCTGCGCAAGTTCGAGGAGCAGTGCGATTTCCCGCTCCTCGGGGCGAACGCGCTGGACGCGAAGACGCTGCGGCCGGCGTTCCCGCCGTACTTCATCAAGGCCTTCCGGGTGAAGGGCGCGCCGCCGGTCAAGGTGGCGGTGCTGGGCCTGACGAACCCGGGCATCGCGATCTGGGACAAGGCCTATGTGCAGGGCAGGCTGACGTTCCCGGGCCTGGAGGAGCAGGCGGCCAAGTGGGTGCCCAGGCTGCGGTCGATGGGCGCGGACGTCGTGGTGGTGTCGGCGCACTCCGGGACGTCGGGCACCTCCTCCTACGGGGACCAGCTGCCGCACGTGGAGAACGCGGCGGCGAACGTGGCCCGGCAGGTGCCCGGCATCGACGCGATCCTGGTCGGGCACGCGCATACCGAGATCTCCGAGATGCGGGTGGTGAACGAGAAGACCGGCAAGGAGGTCGTGCTGTCGGAGCCGCTGTGCTTCGCCGAGCGGCTCACCCTCTTCGACTTCGAGCTGGTCTTCGAGCGGGGCCGCTGGCAGGTCGAATCGGTGAAGGCCTCCCTGCGGGACTCCCGCACGGTCCAGGACGACCCGCGGATCACCAAGCTGCTCACCGACGAGCACCGCAAGGTCGTCGAGTACGTCAACCAGGTGGTCGGCACCGCGACCGAGACGCTGACCACGGTCGAGGCCCGCTACAAGGACGCGCCGATCGTCGACCTGATCACCAGGGTGCAGGAGGACGTCGTCCGGGCCGCGCTGGCCGGCACCGAGCACGCCTCGCTGCCGGTGCTCTCGCAGGCGTCGCCGTTCTCGCGCACCTCCGAGATCCCGGCCGGCGAGGTGACCATCCGGGACCTGTCGAGCCTGTACGTCTACGACAACACCCTGGTCGCCAAGCTGATGACGGGCGCGCAGGTGCGGGCGTACCTGGAGTACTCCGCCGAGTATTTCGTGCAGACGGCGCCCGGTGCTCCGGTGGACGTGGACAAGCTGACCAACGCGAACGGCCGTCCGGACTACAACTACGACTACGTCTCCGGGCTGACCTACGACATCGACATCGCCCAGCCGGCCGGCTCGCGGATCAAGAACCTCTCCTTCGGCGGTGCCCCGCTGGACGACGAGCAGCAGTTCGTGTTCGCGGTGAACAACTACCGGGCCAACGGCGGCGGCGCCTTCCCGCATGTGGCCTCGGCTCCCGAGCTGTGGTCGGAGTCGACCGAGATCCGCACCCGGATCGCGGAGTGGGTGACGGCCAAGGGCGTGCTGGACCCGAAGGACTTCGCCTCGGTGGACTGGCGGCTGACGCGGGACGGCACGCCGGTGTTCTGACCCTCCGCACCGGGTTCCTGCCTCAGGTCCCGTCCGCCGGCGGGGTGAGCCGTACGGCCTCGCCCCGGGCGGGCGGGACCTGCCCACTCTCCGGTGACAGCCCGAAGGTGGTGAAGGCGGTGCGGGCCGGCATCGGGTAGACCTCGCTGCCGGTCAGGGAGTTGAGGATGACGGCGCTGCGCCAGGCGGCCAGCCCGAGGTCGGGGGCGCCGACGCCGTGCGTGTGGATCTCGGCGTTCTGGACGTGGACGGCGCCGGTGACGGACGGGTCCAGGACCAGGCGGAAGCTTTCGTCGACGCACGGGCGGCCGCTGCCGTCGCGGCGCAGATACGGGTCGAGGCCGGCCAGGAGGCGCTCCAGGGTGCGCGGCCGGTGGCCGGTGGCGAGGACCACGGCGTCCGTGGTCAGGCGTGAGCGGGTGCCCTGCTGGACGTGCTCCAGGTGGAGTTCGATCTGCGCGGTGCCGAGGCGTCCGGCGGTGCGCACCCGGACGCCGGGGGTGAGGACGGTGTCGGGCCAGCCGCCGTCGAGGGTGCGCCGGTAGAGCTCGTCGTGGATGGCGGCGATGGTGCCGGCGTCGATGGCCTTGTGCAGCTGCCACTGGGCGGGCAGCAGCCGGTCCCTGACCTCCTCGGGCAGCGCGTGGAAGTAGCGGGTGTGGTCCGGGGTGAAGTGCTCCAGGCCCAGCTTGGAGTACTCCATGGGCGCGAACGCCTCGGTGCGGCCGATCCAGTGCAGCCGTTCCCGGCCGGCGGGGCGCCGGCGCAGCAGGTCCTGGAAGACCTCGGCGCCGGACTGCCCGGTGCCGACGACGGTGACGTGGCCCGCGGCGAGCAGCGCCTCGCGGTGGGCGAGGTAGTCGTCGGAGTGGATCACCAGCACACCGGGGGCGTCCACCAGGGGCTTGAGCGGGCCGGGCACATGGGGTTCGGTGCCGACGCCGAGCACGACGTTGCGGGTGTGGGCGCGGCCCAGGGCCTCGGCCTCACCGTCGGCGTCGAGCTGGGTGAAGTCCACCTCGAACAGCTCGCGTCCGGCGTTCCAGCGCACCGCGTCGACCTGGTGGCCGAAGCGCAGGGCGGGCAGCCGCCCGGCGACCCAGCGGCAGTAGGCGTCGTACTCGGTGCGGCGGATGTGGAACGTCTCGGCGAAGTAGAACGGGTAGAGGCGTTCGCGGTCCCTGAGGTGGTTGAGGAAGCTGAAGGGGCTGGTGGGGTCGGCGAGGGTGACCAGATCGGCGAGGAACGGCACCTGGACGGTGGCGTCGTCGAGCAGCAGGCCGGGGTGCCAGGTGAACTCGGAACGCTGGTCGTAGAAGACGGCGTCGAGCCCGGTCAGGGGGTGGGCGAGGGCGGCGAGGGAGAGGTTGAAGGGGCCGATGCCGATGCCGACGAGGTCGCGGGGTGGCGTGGTCAACGGGGGTTCCTTCCTGGCAGATGCAGTGAACGTCGCCGGGGAGGCCGGCCGGGTCCCCCTGCGCTGAGCACCGCGCCGGTTCCTGAGGGGAGGTGCCCGGGGGCATGAAGGACATCGCGGTGGGGGTGGCCGTCGCGCTGGTCGTGCTGGTCACGTTCTGGGCGGTGCTGTGGATGCTGGGCCGCAGCAGTGAGACGAACGAGCGCCAGTGCCGGTCAGAGGCGGAGAAGCACGGGGACCGGGCGACCTGCGTCGTGGTGACCAGGTGACGGGGCGCACCGGCTGACCGGGCGGGGCGTGCGGCGGGGCGCACCGGGCGTGCGCGGGGCCGGCGGAGGCGACGTGCTCATGGGCTGTCCTCCCGGACGCGGCACGGGACTTCTCCCGCGGGTGCGCGGCCGGTGTGCCGCGCCCGGTGAACCCAACGAGCGAACCGGGGCCGGGGGTACGTCCCCCGGCCCCGGTTCTCGCTACGCCTGCCTGACCCGCAGCGCGCGGGCGAGGTCGTCGAGCTGGTCGGCGAGCGTGCGGCGCAGGGCGGGGACCGGGTCGTGCTCGCGCAGGCACCGCTCGCCGAGCTCCAGATGGTCCGGGTCGACCTCGTGGACGGGGAAGGCCCAGCGTCCGGTGGCGACGGCGATGGCGGGGCCGCGCCGGGCGGCGAGCCGCACGGCGTCCTCGTAGTAGCGGGCCACATAGGGGCGGACCAGGTCGGCCTGCTCGGGCTGCCAGAAGCCCTGGGCGGTCGCGGTGAACAGGTAGTTGGACACCTCGTCGGAGTGGAACATCGTCTCCCAGGCGCGGGCCTTGGCGTCCTCGTCGGGCAGGGCGGCCCGGCAGCGGGCGGCGCCCTCCTGGCCGGTGGCGCTGGGGTCGCGTTCCAGTTCGGCGGCGATGGCGGCCTCGTCCGTGGCGCCGAGCACGGCGAGCCGGGCGAGGATGCGCCAGCGCAGCTCCGGGTCCAGCTCGGGCCCGCCCGGCACGGTGCCCTCGGCGAGCCAGGCGGCGATGGTGTCGGGGTGGGCGGCGGCGGAGATGAAGTGCCGTACCGCGATCAGCCGCAGGCCGGGGTGGTCGCCGTCCTCGGTGCGGCGGATGACGTCCCGGCACAGCGAGGTGAGGGCGCTCAGCGCGGCGGGCCGCTCCTTCGGCTCCAGGTACCGGTCGGCGATGTGCCCGGCGGCGAAGGCGAGGACGCCCTGCACCAGCGCGAGGTCCGTCTCCTCGGGCAGGTGGGCCGAGGCGGTGGCCAGGTAGTCGGAGGGGGCCAGTTCGCCGTCGCGGACCATGTCGCGCAGGCTGTTCCAGACGACGGCCCGGGTGAGCGGGTCCGGGATGCCCGACAGGCCGCGCAGGGCGGTCTCCAGGGAGGTCTCGTCGAGGCGGACCTTGGCGTAGGTCAGGTCCAGGTCGTTGGGGACGACCAGGGCGGGCCGGGTGCCGGGGCGCGGCTCGGGCCCGGCGGCGTGCGGCACGTCGGTCTCGTAGCGCTCGCGCAGCACCAGGGTGCGCCCGTCGCCGAGGTCGCGGTCGTACACGCCGACGGTCACCCGGTGCGGGCGGCTGCCGTCGCGGTCCAGGGCGAGGGTCCACCGGCCGGGCACCGCGTCGACGGAGGCGGTGAGCGTGTCGACGCCGGTGGTGCGCAGCCAGGCGTCGGCCCAGGCGTGCACGTCGCGGTCGGTGGCCGAGGCGAGGGAGTCGATGAAGTCGGCGAGCGTGGCGTTGCCGAACCGGTGCCGGGCGAAGTGAGTGTTGATGCCGGCGAGGAAGTCCTCCTCGCCGAGCCAGGTCACCAGCTGCCGCAGGGCGCTGGCGCCCTTGGCGTAGGAGATCCCGTCGAAGTTGAGGAGGGCGGAGGCGGTGTCGGGGACCGCCTCGGGTGCGACGGGGTGGGTGGTGGGGCGCTGGTCGGCGTCGTAGCCCCAGGCCTTGCGGGTGACGCCGAACTCGGTCCACGGGCCGGTGAAGCGGGTGGCCTCGGCGGTGGTCCGGTAGCCCATGTACTCGGCGAAGGACTCGTTGAGCCAGATGTCGTCCCACCACTTGAGGGTGACCAGGTCGCCGAACCACATGTGGGCCATCTCGTGCGCGATGACCATGGCGCGGGTCTGCCGCTCGGTGTCGGTGACGGCGGAGCGGTAGACGAACTCGTCGCGGAAGGTGACCAGGCCCGGGTTCTCCATGGCGCCCGCGTTGAACTCGGGGACGAAGGCCTGGTCGTAGGAGTCGAACGGGTACGGCTCGGTGAACTTCTCGTGGTAGCGGTCGAAGCAGGCGCGGGTGATGCCGAGGATCTCCTCGGCGTCCGCGTCGAGGTGGGGGGCGAGCGAACGGCGGCAGTGGATGCCGAAGGGCAGGCCGCGGTGCTCGGTGCGCACGGAGTGCCAGGGGCCCGCGGCGACGGCGACGAGGTAGGTGGAGATGCGGGGGGTGGCGGCGGCCCGCCACACGCCGTCGCCGGTGTGCTCGGTGACGCCGTTGGCGAGGACGGTCCAGTGCTCGGGTGCCTTCACCGTCAGCTCGAAGACGGCCTTGAGGTCCGGCTGGTCGAAGGTGGCGAAGACCCGCTGCACGTCGTCCAGGAACATCTGGGTGTAGACGTAGGTCTCCCCGTCGGTGGGGTCGGTGAAGCGGTGCATGCCCTCGCCGGTGCGGGAGTAGCGCATCACGGCGTCGACGCGCAGCTCGTGCTCGCCCTCGGTGAGGTTCTTCAGCGGCAGCCGGTTGCCGTCGAGGCTGCCGGTGTCCAGCGGCTCGCCGTCGAGGGTGACGGAACGCAGCTCGTGGGGCTTGACCTCGACGAAGGTGTCCGCGTCCGTGCGTGCGGTGAACCGGATCAGGGTGCGGGAGCCGAAGGTCTCGTCGCCGGTGGTCAGATCGAGTTCGACGGTGTAGCGGTGGACGTCGAGGAGCTGTGCACGGTTCTGCGCTTCGTCGCGCGTCAGTACGGACATGCAGGCCATGCTGCCTGATGTCGCTTTCCCGGCACAGAGGCGGATCGGTTCACACCCCTTTGTCCCTTCGTGCCGGGGGCGGGCGGCGGCGGACGGCTCAGGTCCGGTCGCGTTCCAGCCGGTCGGTGTGCGCGGCGTGCAGCTGGGCGCGCAGTTCGAGGATCTCGCGCTCCAGGGCCCGCCGCTGCCGGTACGCCCGGTACAGATGGCCGGCCTTGAGGCGCAGGATCCAGGGATCGACGGGTTTGGCGACGAGGTCGGCGACACCGAGGCCCTGGGCGGCGGCGCTCAGCTCCGGGTCGCGGCCGAAGGCGGTGAGCAGCATCACGGGGATGTGCTGGGTCTGTTCCAGGCGCCGCATGTAGCGCACGACCTCCAGACCGCCGGCGCCGGGCACCCGGACGTCGAGGAGCAGCAGGCCCACGTTCCCGCGCAGGATCTGCTTGAGGGCCTCGTCGCCGGTGGTGGCCCGGCCCAGCGGATGGCCCAGCGGGGCCAGGGCGCTCTCCAGTGCGTAGAGGCTGTCCTTGTGGTCGTCGACGATGAGGATGCGGGCATCCGGCTGCATGGCGGACCGTCCCTCCTCGTAAGGGACCGGTGTGCGGTCCGGCTGGTGGACCGGGCGTGGACCGTGGGTGCTGTCCTCGGGGGTGCGGACATCCCCTGGGGCTGACGCGTGGTGCTCGTCGGCTGACGGGGAGTGCACAGCAGCATGCCGCGCGGGGGCCGCCCTGTCACTCCCCCGGGGCGGGTGTGCGGGTCCGGCCGCCGGTGCGGGCCGAGCCGCCCAGGGTGTCGTCGGCGATCCGTTCGTGGTGGCGGATCACCTCCGCGACGATGAAGTTGAGGAACTTCTCCGCGAAGGCCGGGTCGAGCTTGGCGTCCTCGGCGAGGGCGCGCAGCCGGGCGATCTGGCGGGCCTCGCGGGCCGGGTCGGCGGGCGGCAGCCGGTGCTCGGCCTTGAGCCGGCCGACCTGCTGGGTGCACTTGAAGCGCTCGGCGAGCATGTGGACGACGGCCGCGTCGATGTTGTCGATGCTGTCACGCAGCCGGGTGAGCTCCTCCTCCACGGCCGGGTCGATCCCGCCGGCCGGGGAACCGGTGTTGCTGGTGGTCATGGTGGGCCAGCCTACGGCGCGCCGGGCGCCCGGCAGCGGGCCGTCTCAGCACCTGGTAACGGCCCGCGCGCCGGGGAGCGGGTCCCGTGCCGCTCGCCTCCGGTGCGGGCGGGCGGACGGCCCGTACAGTGGAAGACGGGTTCAGGGCGTCCGGGGGTGAGGCGTGGCGAACGGCGGACCGGTCGAGCACGGCTACCCACATCTCCAGACGGTGCGGGCGGCCGTCACCGCGCTGTACCGCCGCCTGTCGTACGAGACGATCCGCACCTTCGACACCAGCGTCGCCCCGGCGGACGTGGCCTTCTCCGACGTGGACGACCTGCACCTGGGCGCGCACCGGGTGGCGCGGGAGATCGTGCGGCACTACCGGCTGCCGGACGCGCGCCTTGTGGTCTGTTTCCGCGAGATGACGCATGCGGCGAACATCGAACTCACCTCCGGCCCCGAGTACTTCGTGGAGCTGAACGACCGATTCCGCACGCACCGGCGGGACATCGGGGCGGCCCTCGCGCACGAGGTGATGCATGTGTATCTGCACCGCCTGGGGCTGTCGTTCCCCGGCACGCGGGACAACGAGATCCTCACCGACACCGCGGCCACCTATCTGGGCGCGGGCTGGCTGCTCCTTGACGCGTTCCGGGAGGACGGGGCGTCCTCGCAGAAGCTGGGGTATCTCACCCCGGAGGAGTTCGGGTACGTGCTGGCCAAGCGGTCGCTGCTGTTCGGCGAGGACCCCGCGGTGTGGTTCACCAGCCCGCAGGCGTACGAGGCGTACGGCAAGGGCCTGGCGCTGGCCCGCCGCGACGAGCAGCAGCCCCCGCTGACGGCGGCGGGCTGGGCGGGCCGCCGCCGCTACGCCCGCGACCGCCGCCACGCCCAGGACTTTCCCGGCACCGCGCCGTCCCGCGCCGACGCGCCGTACGCGTTCACCCCGGACAGCCACGGCCCGCTGCGGGTCTCCTTCGCGTGCCCGACCTGCCACCAGCGCATCCGGATCCCGGTCCGGGGCCGGGTGCGGGCCCGCTGCGGGCTGTGCCGGACGGTGCTGGAGTGCGACACCTGAGGCGGTGACCGGGCCGGCCCCGGCAGGTGCCCCGGTCGGTGCGCCTCGGCCGGCGCGCATCGGTTCAGTGCGCTGCGGTCCGCGCGCCGAACCCAGTGGTCGCCGGTCAGCGGGCCCCGTACACCGGCTCCGGGTCTCGGGCCGCCGCCAGCAGGGCGCGGGCGGTCTCGCCGGCCTCCTCGGGGGTGAGGCGGGTGCCCTTGTCGGTGGTGGGGCCGGGGTGCCAGCCCTCCATCACCGTGATGCGGCCGCCGGCCGTCTCGAAGACGCGGCCGGTGGCGCCCTCGCTCGCGGCGGAGCCGAGCCAGACCACCAGGGGCGAGACGTTCTCGGGCGCCATGGCGTCGAAGCCGGAGGCCGGGGGCGCCATGGCATCGGCGAAGGTGTGCTCGGTCATCCGGGTGCGGGCGGCGGGGGCGATGGCGTTGACCTGGACGCCGTAGCGGCCGAGTTCCGCCGCCGCGACCAGGGTGAGGGCGGCGATCCCGGCCTTGGCGGCGCTGTAGTTGCCCTGGCCCGCCGAACCCAGCAGCCCCGCCCCGCTGGTGGTGTTGACGATCCGGGCGGCAGGCCGGCGTCCGGCCCTGGTCTCGGCGCGCCAGTGGGCGGCGGCGTGCCGCAGGGGCAGGAAGTGCCCCTTGAGGTGGACGCGCAGCACCGCGTCCCAGTCGTCCTCGCCGAGGTTGACCAGCATCCGGTCGCGCAGGAAGCCGGCGTTGTTGACCAGGGTGTCGAACCGGCCGTAGGTGTCCAGCGCGGTGCGCACCAGGGAGGCGGCGCCCTCGGGGGTGGCTATGTCGGCGCCGTGGGCCACCGCCTCGCCGCCCGCCGCGCGGATCTCGGCGGCGACCCGGGCAGCGGGGCTGTCCGCGCCCGGTGTTCCGTCCAGGCCCACGCCGAGGTCGTTGACGACCACCCGGGCGCCCTCGGCCGCGAACGCCAGCGCGTGGGCGCGGCCCAGCCCCCGCCCGGCCCCGGTGACCGCGACCACCCGCCCCTCGCAGATGCCGCTCATCCCACCGCTCCTCCCGGCATGGTCACCGCTCCCTCCGGCATGCGTCACCGCTCCCTCCGGCATGCGTCACCGCCCCTTCCCGGCGTTCGACGCGTCGAGGAACGCGGGCCGCTCCCCTCCGCCGTGCACCTGCAGGCTCGCCCCGGTGATGTAGGCGGCGGCGTCCGAGGCGAGGAAGACGGCCGCCGCGCCCACGTCCGACGGCTCGGCCAGCCGCCCCAGCGGGACGGTGCGGGCGACGGCGGCGACGCCCTCGGCGTCGCCGTAGTGCAACTGGGACCGCTCGGTGCGGACCATGCCGACGACCAGGGTGTTGACCCGGACCTCGGGGGCCCACTCCACCGCCATGGAGCGGGCCAGCATCTCCAGTCCCGCCTTGGCCGCCCCGTAGGCCGCCGTTCCGGGCGAGGGCCGGGTGCCGCTGACGCTGCCGATCATGACCACCGAGCCCCGTGCCCGCCGCAGCGGCTGGTACGCGGCGAGGGTGGCCGTGAGCGGGGCGAGGAGGTTGAGCTCCACCACCCTGGCGTGGCGTTCCGGCTCGGCCTCGGTGAGCAGCCGGTACGGGGTGCCGCCCGCGTTGTTGACCAGGACGTCGAGGCGGGGCAGTGCGGCGAAGAAGTCCCGCACGGCGGCCGGGTCGCGCAGGTCGAGGGGCCGGAACTCGGTGCCGGGCAGGGGCGTTCCGGGCGGTCTGCGGGCGCAGGTCACCACCCGCGCCCCCGCCTCGGCGAAGGCCCGTGCGATGCCCGCGCCGACTCCCCGGGTGCCGCCGGTGACGACGGCGACCTTCCCGTCCAGCCTCATCCGCCGTAGCCTCCCTAACAAACGTTTGGTGGAAAGGTAGCTGATGCGCCCATGTCTGTCTCCACCTCGTCCCCGGAGAAGGGGATCCGTCTGGTCACGGTCGACTTCCCTCCCGTCAACGCGCTGCCGGTGGCCGGCTGGTCGGAACTGGCCGGTGCGGTGGGTGAGGCGGGCCGTGACCCGGAGGTCCGGTGCGTGGTGCTGGCGGCCGAGGGGCGGGGCTTCAACGCGGGCGTGGACATCAAGGAGATCCAGGCGGGCGGCCCGGCCGCGCTGCTCGGGGCCAGTCGCGGCTGCGCCCGGGCGTTCGCGGCGGTGTACGAGTGCGAGGTGCCGGTGGTGGCGGCGGTGCACGGTCACTGTCTGGGCGGCGGCATCGGGCTGGTGGGCAACGCCGACGCGATCGTGGCGAGCGAGGACGCCGTCTTCGGCCTGCCGGAGCTGGACCGGGGGGCGCTCGGCGCGGCCACCCATCTGGCCCGGCTGGTGCCCCCGCATCTGCTGCGGACCCTGTACTACACCGCGGGCACGGTGAGCGCGGCCGAGCTGCACCGGCACGGCGCGGTGTGGCGGGTGGTACCGCGCGAGGGGCTGCGGGAGGCCGCCCTGGAGCTGGCCGGACGGATCGCGGCGAAGGACGGACGGCTGCTGCGGCTGGCCAAGGCGGCCCTCAACGGCATCGACCCCGTGGACGTACACCGCTCCTACCGCTTCGAACAGGGCTTCACCTTCGAGGCCGAGCTCAGCGGCACCGGCGCCCGGGTGCGGGACGCCTTCGGGACCGTTGGCGGGAACTCCGGCGCGGGCTCCGGCGGCAACTCCGGGAAGGGTGCGGCCGGATGACGGCCGTGGCGGACAAGACGACGACCGCCGACGCGGTGGTCGCCCGGCTGTCCAGCGGGATGACGCTGGGCATCGGCGGCTGGGGCTCGCGCCGCAAACCGATGGCGCTGGTGCGGGCGTTGCTGCGCTCGGACATCGGGGACCTGACGGTGGTCTCCTGCGGCGGCCCGGACGTGGGCCTGCTGGCCGCGGCCGGCCGGATCCGGCGGCTGGTCACGGCGTTCGTCACCCTCGACTCCGTCCCGCTGGAACCGCACTACCGGGCCGCCCGCGAGCGCGGCACCCTCGAACTGACGGAGATCGACGAGGCGATGCTGCTGAGCGGGCTGCGCGCGGCGGCGCACCGGCTGCCGTTCCTGCCCGTGCGGGCGGGGCTGGGCTCGGACGTGATGCGGGTGAACCCCGGCCTGCGGACGGTCACCTCGCCGTACGACGACCGGGAGACCCTGGTGGCGATGCCGGCGCTGCGCCTGGACGCGGCCCTGGTGCACCTCAACCGGGCGGACCGGGCGGGCAACGGCCAGTACCTGGGCCCGGACCCGTACTTCGACGACCTGTTCTGCGCGGCGGCGGAGACCGCGTACGTCTCCTGCGAGCGGATCGTGGAGACGGCCGAGCTGACCAAGGACGCGCCGCCGCAGACACTGCTGGTCCCCCGGCACCGGGTGGCCGGGGTCGTGGAGGCGCCCAACGGGGCGCACTTCACCTCCTGCACGCCGGACTACGGCCGGGACGAGGCCTTTCAGCGGTACTACGCCGCGACGGGCTGGGCGGCGTTCGCGGGGCGGTTCCTGGCCGGGGACGAGCGGGCCTACCAGGAGGCCGTCGCCGCGTGGCACGGGGAGGAGGAGCACCCATGACGGCGGTCAGCCGGGCCGAGTACTGCGTCGTCGCCTGCGCCGAGGTCTGGCGCGGTGCCGGGGAGATCCTGGCCGCCCCCATGGGCGTCATCCCCTCCCTGGGCGCCCGGCTGGCCCGGCTGGCCTTCGCGCCGGAGCTGCTGCTGACCGACGGCGAGGCGCTGCTGGTCGGCGCCGACGGCACGGTGGAGGGCTGGCTGCCGTACCGGCGTCATCTGGACCTGGTCACCGGCGGCCGGCGGCACGTGATGATGGGCGCGAGCCAGCTCGACCGGTACGGCAACCAGAACATCTCCTGCATCGGCGACTGGGCGCGGCCCCGGCGGCAACTCCTCGGGGTGCGCGGGGCGCCGGTCAACACGCTGAACAACCGGACCAGTTACTGGGTGCCCCGGCACTCGAGGCGGGTGTTCGTGGAGCGGGTCGACATGGTGTGCGGGGTCGGCCACGACCGGGCCGGCGGCGCCCGCTACCACCACCTCGACCGGGTGGTCACCGACCTCGCCGTCCTGGACTTCGCCACCCCCGACCGCTCGCTGCGGCTGGCCGCGCTGCATCCGGGGGTGACGGTGGCGGAGGTGCGGGCGGCGACCGGGTTCCCGCTCGCCGTCCCGGACGAGGTGCCGTGCACCCGTGAACCGACGGCGCACGAACTGGAGTTGATCCGTACCGTGCTCGATCCGCCGGGCGCCCGCGAGCGGGAGGTGGCCCGCTGGTGGAGACCGCGCTGACCCGGCTGACCGGGGTCCGGCACCCGATCGTGCAGACCGGCATGGGCTGGGTGTCCGGGCCCCGGCTGGTGTCCGCGACGGCGAACGCGGGGGCGCTCGGCATCCTCGCCTCCGCGACGATGACGCCGGACCGGCTGCGCGAGGCCATACGGGAGGTCAGGTCCCGGACGCGGGCGCCGTTCGGAGTCAATCTGCGGGCGGACGCGGCGGACGCGGGCGACCGGGTGCGCATCCTGATCGAGGAGGGCGTCCGGGTCGCCTCCTTCGCCCTGGCGCCGGACCCCGGGCTCGTCGCGGAGCTGAAGGAGGCCGGGGTCGTGGTGATCCCGACCGTGGGGGCCCGGCGTCACGCCGAGAAGGTCGCGGCCTGGGGCGCGGACGCGGTGATCGTGCAGGGCGCGGAGGGCGGCGGGCACACCGGCCGGGTGGCGACGACGGTGCTGCTGCCGCAGGTGGTGGACGCGGTGCGGATCCCGGTGGTGGCGGCGGGCGGGTTCTTCGACGGGCGGGGCCTGGTCGCGGCGCTGGCGTACGGGGCGGCGGGCGTGGCGATGGGAACGCGGTTCCTGCTGACCTCCGACTCCACGGTCCCGGACGCGGTGAAGGCGCGCTATCTGGCGGCGACGGCGGCCGATGTCACCGTCACCACGGCGGTCGACGGCCTGCCGCACCGCATGCTGCGCACGGAGCTGGTCACCGCCCTGGAGCGCTCCGGCCGCGCGGGCACGCTGCTGGGCGCCCTGCGCAGCGCGGCCGCCTACCGGAGGCTGTCGGGCACGGGGTGGCTGCGGATGCTGCGCGAGGGCCGGTCCCTGCGCCGGGGCAAGGACCTGACCTGGAGCCAGGTGCTGCGGGCGGCGAACACCCCGATGCTGCTGCGGGCGGCGATGGTGGACGGCCGCCCGGACACCGGCGTGATGGCGGCGGGGCAGGTCGCCGGGGTGATCGAGGATCTCCCGTCCTGCACGGAGCTGGTGGAACGGATCATGACGGAGGCCGACGAAATCCTCGGCGCGCTGCAGGCGGGCAAACTCCCCTGAGCCTGCCCTCGCCGGCGAGGTAGCCCGCAGCGCCGAGGGTGCGCGCACATGGCTGAGTGGGCCGACCCCCGCTCAAACGCGTTCGATGATGGTCACATTGGCCTGCCCGCCGCCCTCGCACATGGTCTGCAGGCCGTAGCGGCCGCCGGTGCGTTCCAGTTCGTGCAGGAGGGTGGTCATCAGCCGGGCGCCCGTCGCGCCCAGCGGGTGGCCCAGGGCGATGGCGCCGCCGTTGACGTTGACCTTGTCCGGGTCCGCCCCGGTCTCCTTCAGCCAGGCCAGGACGACCGGTGCGAAGGCCTCGTTGATCTCCACCAGGTCGATGTCGTCGAGGGTGAGCCCGGTCTTCTTCAGGGCGTGGGCGGTGGCCGGGATGGGGGCGGTGAGCATGCGGATGGGGTCCTCCCCGCGCACCGAGAGGTGGTGCACCCGGGCCCGCGGGGTGAGCCCGTGCTCGGCGACCGCCCGCTCGGAGGCCAGCAGCAGGGCGGCCGCGCCGTCGGAGACCTGGGAGGAGCAGGCCGCGGTGACGGTGCCGCCGTCGAGGACCGGCTTCAGCGCGGCCATCTTCTCCAGCGAGGTGTCCCGGCGCGGGCCCTCGTCGGCCGTCATGGCCCCGTAGGGCACGATCTCCCGGGCGAAGCGCCCCTCGTCGGCGGCGCGCACCGCCCGCTGGTGCGAGCGCAGCGCGTACTCCTCCTGAGCCCGCCGGCTGATCCCCCACTGTGCGGCGATCATCTCGGCGCCGGCGAACTGGTTGACCGGCCGGTCCCCGTAGCGGGCCCGCCAGCCGGTGCTCCCGGCGAACGGCCCCTGGGTCAGGCCCAGCGGCTCCGCGGCCTGCCGGGTGGCGTACGCGATCGGGATCTGCGACATGTTCTGCACGCCGCCCGCGACGACCAGGTCCTGGGTGCCGGAGAGCACCGCCTGGGCGGCGAAGTGCACCGCCTGCTGCGAGGAGCCGCACTGCCGGTCCACCGTCACGCCCGGCACCTGCTCGGGCAGCCCGGCGGCCAGCCAGCAGGTCCGGGCGATGTCCCCGGCCTGCGGCCCCACCGCGTCCAGGCAGCCGAAGACCACGTCCTCCACGGCCGCCGGATCGACCCCGGCGCGCGCCACCAGCTCCCGCAGCACATGCGCGCCGAGATCGGCCGGATGGACCTCGCTCAGTCCTCCCCCGCGCCGCCCGACGGGCGTGCGGAGCGCTTCGACGATGCAGGCCTCGGCCATGGCAACTCCCTCTGGCTGGAAGACTGACTGGAAGGGCTATTCGCGTACGGCGATGCCGTCCAGGAGCATCGACAGGTACTGCCGGGCGATCTCCTCGGGGCTGTGCTGTCCACCCGGCCGGTACCAGGAGGCGGCGACCCACACCGTGTCGCGCACGAACCGGTAGGTCAGCCGGACGTCGAGGTCGTCGCGGAAGACACCCTCGGCGACCCCGCGTTCCAGCGTTTCGAGCCAGGTCTTCTCGAATCTGCGCTGCGACTCGGCGAGGAAGGCGAACCGCTCCTGCCCGGCCAGCTGCCTGGACTCCTTCTGGTAGATGGCGACGGCGGCGCGGTGCCGGTCGATCTCCCGGAACGACTCGGTGACCAGGGCCTCCAACGTCTCTCTGGGACCCAGGCCGGCCTTGAGCACGGCGTCGTAGCCGTCCCAGAGCTCGTCGAGGAAAGTGCGCAGGATCTCCTCCAGCATCGACTCCTTGGAGTCGAAGTGGTAGTAGAGGCTGCCCGCGAGCATGCCCGCGTGGTCGGCGATCCTGCGGACGGTGGTGGCTTTGTAGCCCTGCTCGGCGAACACCTCGGCGGCGGTGGCCAGGAGCTCACCGCGCCGCGCGGGAGCCGCGGTCACCTGGGAATTCTTCTTGGTCGGCACACCCTCCATTGTGGTGGCCGCCTAGGGGTGCCTGCTGCTGACGGAGACGGTCTCGCCCGTCATGTAGGAGGAGTAGCCGGAGGCCAGGAACACGATCACATTGGCCACCTCCCACGGCTCGGCGGCCCGCCCGAAGGCCTCCCGCGCGGTGAGCTCCTCCAGCAGTCCGGGCGTCGTCACCCTGGCCAGGTGCGGGTGCAGGGCGAGGCTCGGCGCGACCGCGTTGACCCGCACCCCGTACTCCGCCGCCTCCACCGCGGCGCACCGGGTCAGCGCCATCACCCCCGCCTTGGCGGCGGCGTAGTGGGCCTGGCCGGCCTGGGCGCGCCAGCCCACCACGGAGGCGTTGTTGACGATCACGCCGCCGGAGCCCTCGCGCATCCGGCGCAGGGCCGCGCGGATGCAGCGGAAGGTGCCGTTCAGCGTCACGTCCAGCACCCTGGTCCACTGCTCATCCGTCATGTCGACGAGGTGCGCGGTGCCGCCGAGGCCCGCGTTGTTGACCACGATGTCGAGCCGCCCGTACAGCCGGACGGCGGTGTCGAACAGCGCCCCCACCTGGGTCTCGTCGGTGACGTCGCAGACGGTCGCCGCCACCGCCTCGGGGAAGTCGCGGCCCAGCTCGCGCTCCTGCTCCTTCAGCCGCCGGGCGTGCGCGTCGCTGATCAGCACCCGGGCGCCCTCCTCCAGGAAGCGCCGCGCGGTGGCACCGCCGATGCCGGCGCCCGCGGCGGCTGTGATCACGGCCGTGCGGCCGGTGAGCAGCGCGTGGCCGGGGACGTACGCGGGGCTCTCGACGCCTGTCATACGGGCACGCTAGCCTGCCAAACACTTGTTAGGGAAGGTCTCGTGACGCGGGCACGGAGGTGCCGATGGACCTCGCCTTCACCGATGCCGAGGACGCCTTCCGGGCCGAGGCCCGCAGCTGGCTGCGCGCGCATGTGCCGGACCGCCCGCTGCCCTCGCTGGAGACCGAGGAGGGGTTCGAGGCGCACCGTGCCTGGGAGGCCGAACTGGCCGCCGGCCGCTGGTCGGTGGTGCACTGGCCGGCCGCCTGCGGCGGGCGGGACGCGGACCTGATCCGCTGGCTGATCTTCGAGGAGGAGTACTGGGCGGCGGGCGCGCCGGGCCGGGTCGGCCAGAACGGCATCAGCCTGCTGGCCCCCGCCCTCTTCGACCACGGCACGCCGGAGCAGCGGGCGCGGGTGCTGCCGCCGATGGCGCGAGGCGAGGTGGTCTGGGCCCAGGCCTGGTCGGAACCGGAGGCGGGCTCGGACCTGGCCGCGCTGCGCTCCCGGGCGGTGCGCACCGACGGCGGCTGGCTGCTGCACGGGCACAAGACCTGGTCGTCGCGGGCGGCCTTCGCCGACGCCGCCTTCGGGCTGTTCCGCAGCGATCCGGACGCCGCGCGACCCCATCTGGGCCTCGTGCACCTGATGTTCGGCCTGCGCGCACCGGGGGTGACGGTGCGTCCGATCGCCCGCCTGGACGGCCGGCCGGCCTTCGCGGAGCTGATCCTGGACGGCGTGTTCGTGCCGGACCGGGACGTGATCGGCGCACCGGGCGAGGGCTGGCGGATCGCGATGTCCACCGCGGGCAACGAGCGCGGCCTGATGCTGCGCTCCCCCGGCCGCTATCTCGCCGCCGCGCGGGCCCTGCGGGAGCTGTGGCGCTCGCACGGCAGCCCCTCCTGGGCCCGGCCGCGGGTGGCCGACGCGCTGATCGGCGCCCGCGCCCATCAGCTCGCCGGGTATGCCACCGCCTCCCGGCTCCTGGGCGGGGAGCGGGTGGGCCCCGAGGCCAGCCTGAACAAGGTGTTCTGGTCCGAGTACGACCTCGCCGTGCAGGAGACGGCGCTCGATCTGCTGGGCGCGGGAGGTGAGTTCGCGGACGGCGAGTGGGCCGAGCGGTACGTCTTCGCCCTGGCCGGCCCCGTCTACGCGGGCACCAACGAGATCCAGCGCGACATCATCGCCGAGCGGCTGCTCGGCCTGCCGAAGGGACGCCGCTGATGCGTTTCCTCCCCGACCCGGAGCAACGCGCCTTCGCCGCCTCGCTGGACGCCCTGCTCACCGCGGCCGGCGCCCCGGCGGTGATACGGGACTGGAGCCGCGGCGAGCGGGAGGGCGGCCGCAAGCTGTGGGTCCGCCTCGCGGAGGCGGGGGTGTTCGGGCTCGCGGTGCCGGAGGAGTACGGCGGGCTGGGCCGGCGGCCCGCCGATCTGGCCGTCGCCTTCGTGGAGCTGGGCCGGCATGCGATGCCGGGTCCGCTGGTGGAGACGGTGGTGGCGGCCGTCCTGCTCACCGGACCGGAGCCCGTGGAGCGCCTGTTGCCGGCGCTGCTGACCGGCGAGGCGATGGCGACGGCGGCACCGGAGGGCGAGTACGCCCTGGACGGAGACGCCGCGGCGATCCGCCTCACCTGGTCCGCCGAGGGCCTGCGCCTGGCTCCCGGGCACGGTCCCGTCCGCCCCGGCCTCGACCCGGCGCGCCGGCTCACCCGCCTCTCCCCCGGCGGCGAGCTGCTCACCACCGCGCCGCCGCTGCCCCTGGCCGTCACCTGGGCCCGCCTGGCCACGGCGGCGCAAGCGCTGGGAGTGGGCCTCGCGCTCCTTGACCGGACCGTCGCCTACGTCCGGCAGCGCACCCAGTTCGGTGTGCCGGTGGGTTCCTTCCAGGCGGTCAAGCACCGGCTGGCGGACGCCGCGATCGCGCTGCACTTCGCCCGCCCGCTGGTCCTCGGGGCGGCCCTGACGATGGACCCGGCGGACGTGGCCGCGGCGAAGGCTGCCGCCTGCGAGGCGGCGTACGGCACGGCCCGCACGGCGCTCCAGCTGCACGGCGCGATCGGCTACACGGCGGAGTACGACCTGTCCCTGTGGTTCACCAAGTCCCGCGCCCTGCGCACGGCGTGGGGTACCCCGCAGGAGTGCCGGGCCCTGGTCGCCGACTGCGGCTGACGTGCTCAGGTCGGGTCGCCGACAGCGGCTGACTTTCTCCGGCCGGGTTGCCGACGGCGCTGACTTTCTCCGGCCGAGTCGCCAACGGCGGCTGCCACCCCGGCCGTAGCGCCTCCGGACGTGCGACGGCGCCTGCCCAGTGTCCGGTCGGGGACGGGAGGCAGGCGCCGTCAGTGTTCCGCACGCCTTTGTGCGGGACGTTCATGGAGGTTGTGCGGGTGCCGGCCCGACAGGACCGTCAGACCGCCAGGACCGTCAGACCGCCAGGACCGTCAGACCGCCAGGGCCCGGTCGGTCGGGCGGATCGGCGCCGGCAGGTCGCTGGCCCCGGTCAGGTACCGGTCGCAGGCCCGTGCGGCGGACCGGCCCTCGGCGATCGCCCAGACGATGAGCGACTGGCCGCGGCCCGCGTCACCGGCGACGAACACGCCGGGCACATTGGTCTGGAAGTCGGCGTCGCGGGCGATGTTGCCCCGCTCGTCCAGCTCCAGGCCGAACTGCTCGACCAGGCCGTTCTCCCGGTCCGTGCCGGTGAAGCCCATGGCCAGCGTGACCAGCTGGGCCGGGATCTTGCGCTCGGTGCCCGGCTTCTGCTGGAGCTTGCCGTCGACGAACTCCACCTCGGTCATGTGCAGCCACTGGACGTTGCCGTCCTCGTCGCCCTCGAAGTGGGTGGTGGAGACGGAGTAGACCCGCTCGCCGCCCTCCTCGTGGGCGCTGGTGACCTTGTAGAGCATGGGGAAGGTCGGCCACGGCTGGGTGACCGGGTCCCGCTCGTCGTTCGGGCGGGGCATGATCTCCAGCTGGGTGACGGACGCCGCGCCCTGGCGGTGGGCGGTGCCCACACAGTCGGCGCCGGTGTCACCGCCGCCGATCACCACGACGTGCTTGCCCTCGGCCGAGACCGGCGAGGTGACGTAGTCGCCCTCCTGCACCTTGTTGGCCAGCGGCAGGTACTCCATGGCCTGGTAGATGCCCTTGAGCTCGCGGCCCGGCACCGGCAGGTCCCGCGGGGTGGTGGCACCGACGGCGAGGACCACGGCGTCGTACCGCTTGCGCAGGTCGGTCGCCGGGATGTCCCGGCCGATCTCGATGCCGGTGCGGAACTTGGTGCCCTCCGCCCGCATCTGCTCGATACGCCGGTTGATGTGCCGCTTCTCCATCTTGAACTCGGGGATGCCGTACCGGAGGAGGCCCCCGATGCGGTCCGCGCGCTCGTAGACGGCGACCGTGTGGCCGGCCCGGGTCAGCTGCTGGGCGGCGGCCAGACCGGCCGGGCCGGAGCCGACGACCGCGACGGTCTTGCCGGACAGGCGCTCGGGGATCTGCGGCGCGACGTTGCCGGACTCCCACGCCTTGTCGATGATCGAGACCTCGACGTTCTTGATGGTGACCGGCGGCTGGTTGATGCCGAGCACGCACGCCGACTCGCACGGAGCGGGGCACAGCCGCCCGGTGAACTCCGGGAAGTTGTTGGTGGCGTGCAGCCGCTCGGACGCGGCCTGCCAGTCCTCGCGGTAGGCGTAGTCGTTCCACTCGGGGATGAGGTTCCCGAGCGGGCAGCCGTTGTGACAGAACGGGATGCCGCAGTCCATGCACCGGCTGGCCTGCTTGCTGATGATCGGCAGCAGGGAGCCGGGGACGTAGACCTCGTTCCAGTCCTTGACGCGCTCCTCGACCGGACGGGACTTGGCGACCTCGCGGCCGTGCTTCAGAAAGCCCTTCGGGTCAGCCATTGATCGCCGCCTCCATCATCTTCTCGTGGGTCTCGGACTCGGAGAGACCGGCTCGCTCGGCGGCGTCCTTGGCGGCGAGCACTGCCTTGTACGTCTTGGGGATGATCTTGCTGAAGCGCTCGACCGCCGTGTCCCACTCGGCCAGGAGCTTCTCGGCGACGGTGGATCCGGTCTCCTCCTGGTGACGGCGGACGACGTCGTGCAGCCACTGCTTGTCGGCCTCGTCCAGCGCCTCGACGGCGTCCAGGTTGCCGGCGTTGACGTTGTCCCGGTCGAGGTCGATCACGTACGCGATGCCGCCGGACATGCCGGCCGCGAAGTTGCGCCCGGTCTCGCCGAGGACGACCGCGTGACCGCCGGTCATGTACTCGCAGCCGTGGTCGCCCACGCCCTCGGAGACGACCAGCGCGCCGGAGTTGCGCACGCAGAAGCGTTCGCCGACCTTGCCGCGCAGGAACATCTCGCCGCCGGTGGCGCCGTAGGCGAGGGTATTGCCCGCGATGACGCTGTATTCGGCGAGGTGGTCGGCGCTGCGGTCCGGCCGGACGATGATCCGGCCGCCGGACAGGCCCTTGCCGACGTAGTCGTTGGCGTCGCCCTCCAGGCGCAGCGTGACACCGCGCGGGATGAAGGCGCCGAACGACTGGCCGGCGGAGCCGGTGAAGGTGATGTCGATGGTGTCGTCGGGCAGGCCCGCGCCGCCGAACTTCTTGGTCACCTCGTGGCCGAGCATGGTGCCGACGGTGCGGTTGATGTTGCGGATGGGCACCTGGGCGCGCACCGGCTGGGCCTGCTCGGCACCGGAGGCGGAGAGCGCGTCGGCGGCGAGCTTGATCAGCTCGTTGTCGAGCGCCTTCTCCAGACCGTGGTCCTGCGGGACGACCTGGTGCCGGGCGGCGCCCTCGGGCAGCTCGGGCACGTGGAACAGCGGGGCCAGGTCCAGGCCCTGGGCCTTCCAGTGGTTCACCGCGCGGGTGACGTCGAGGACCTCGGCGTGGCCGACCGCCTCGTCGATGGAGCGGAAGCCCAGCTCGGCGAGGAGCTCGCGGACCTCCTGCGCGATGAACTCGAAGAAGTTCACCACGTACTCGGCCTTGCCGGAGAAGCGGTCGCGCAGCACCGGGTTCTGGGTGGCGATGCCGACCGGGCAGGTGTCCAGGTGGCAGACGCGCATCATCACGCAGCCGGAGACGACCAGCGGCGCGGTCGCGAAGCCGAACTCCTCGGCGCCGAGCAGCGCGGCGACGACCACGTCACGGCCGGTCTTGAGCTGGCCGTCGGTCTGCACCACGATCCGGTCGCGCAGGCCGTTGAGCAGCAGCGTCTGCTGCGTCTCGGCCAGGCCCAGCTCCCAGGGGCCGCCGGCGTGCTTCAGCGAGGTCAGCGGCGAGGCGCCGGTGCCGCCGTCGTGGCCGGAGATCAGCACCACGTCCGCGTGGGCCTTGGAGACGCCCGCGGCGACGGTGCCGACGCCGACCTCGGAGACCAGCTTGACGTGAATGCGCGCCTGGGGGTTGGCGTTCTTCAGGTCGTGGATCAGCTGGGCGAGGTCCTCGATGGAGTAGATGTCGTGGTGCGGCGGCGGGGAGATCAGCCCCACGCCCGGCGTGGAGTGCCGGGTCTTGGCCACCCACGGGTAGACCTTGTGGCCGGGCAGCTGGCCGCCCTCGCCGGGCTTGGCGCCCTGGGCCATCTTGATCTGGATGTCGTCGGAGTTGACCAGGTACTCGCTGGTCACGCCGAAGCGGCCGGAGGCGACCTGCTTGATGGCCGAGCGGCGCTCCGGGTCGTACAGGCGCTCCGGGTCCTCGCCGCCCTCACCGGTGTTGGACTTGCCGCCCAGCCGGTTCATGGCGATGGCGAGGGTCTCGTGCGCCTCCTGGGAGATGGAGCCGTACGACATGGCGCCGGTGGAGAACCGCTTGACGATCTCGGAGACCGGCTCGACCTCCTCGATCGGCACGGGCTTGCGGTCGCTCTTGAAGCCGAAGAGCCCGCGGAGCGTCATCAGCCGCTCGGACTGCTCGTTCACGCGCTCGGTGTACTTCTTGAAGATGTCGTAGCGGCCGGTGCGCGTGGAGTGCTGCAGGCGGAAGACCGTCTCCGGGTCGAACAGGTGCGGCTCGCCCTCGCGGCGCCACTGGTACTCGCCGCCGATCTCCAGGGCGCGGTGCGCCGGGGCGATGCCGGAGGCCGGGTAGGCCTTGGCGTGGCGGGCGGCGACCTCCTTGGCGATGACGTCGATGCCCACGCCGCCGATCTTGGTGGCGGTGCCGTTGAAGTACTTGTCCACGAAGGCCTCGTCGAGACCGACGGCCTCGAAGACCTGGGCGCCGCGGTAGGAGGCGACGGTGGAGATGCCCATCTTGGACATGACCTTCAGCACGCCCTTGCCGAGGGCGTGGATCAGGTTGCGGATGGCCTTCTCCGGCTCGATGCCGGGCAGGAAGGTGCCGGCCCGGACCAGGTCCTCGACGGACTCCATCGCCAGGTACGGGTTGACGGCGGCGGCGCCGTAGCCGATGAGCAGGGCGACGTGGTGGACCTCGCGGACGTCACCGGCCTCGACCAGCAGGCCCACCTGGGTGCGCTGCTTGGTGCGGATGAGGTGGTGGTGGACGGCCGCGGTGAGCAGCAGCGAGGGGATCGGCGCGTGCTCGGCGTCCGAGTGCCGGTCGGACAGCACGATCAGACGGGCGCCGTTCTCGATGGCGGCGTCGGCCTCGGCGCAGATCTCCTCGATGCGCGCGGCGAGCGCCTCGCCGCCGCCGTGCACCCGGTACAGGCCGGAGAGGGTCGCGGCCTTGAAGCCGGGCATGTCGCCGTCGGCGTTGATGTGGATGAGCTTGGCCAGCTCGTCGTTGTCGATGACCGGGAAGGGCAGCACCACGCTGCGACAGGAGGCGGCCGTCGGCTCCAGCAGGTTGCCCTCGGGGCCCAGCGAGCTGCGCAGCGAGGTGACCAGCTCCTCGCGGATCGCGTCCAGCGGCGGGTTGGTGACCTGCGCGAACAGCTGGGTGAAGTAGTCGAACAGCAGCCGCGGGCGCTCGCTGAGCGCGGCGATCGGCGAGTCGGTGCCCATGGAACCGATCGGCTCGGCACCGGTCTTGGCCATCGGCGCCAGGATGACGCGCAGCTCCTCCTCGGTGTAGCCGAAGGTCTGCTGGCGGCGGGTGACCGAGGCGTGGGTGTGCACGATGTGCTCGCGCTCGGGCAGGTCCGACAGCTCGATCTCGCCGGCCTCGAGCCACTCCTGGTACGGGTGCTCGGCGGCCAGCTGGGCCTTGATCTCGTCGTCCTCGATGATGCGGTGCTCGGCGGTGTCGACGAGGAACATCCGGCCGGGCTGCAGGCGGCCCTTGCGGACGACCTTGGCCGGGTCGATGTCGAGGACGCCGACCTCGGAGCCGAGGACGACCAGGCCGTCGTCGGTGACCCAGTAGCGGCCGGGGCGCAGACCGTTGCGGTCGAGCACGGCGCCGACCTGGGTGCCGTCGGTGAAGGTGACGCAGGCCGGGCCGTCCCAGGGCTCCATCATCGTGGAGTGGTACTGGTAGAAGGCGCGCCGGGCCGGGTCCATGGACTCGTGGTTCTCCCACGCCTCCGGGATCATCATCAGCACGGAGTGCGGCAGCGAGCGCCCGCCGAGGTGCAGCAGCTCCAGCACCTCGTCGAAGGACGCGGAGTCGGAGGCGTCGGGCGTGCAGACCGGGAAGATCCGCTCCAGGTCCTTGCCGGTGCCGAACAGGTCGGACATCAGCTGGGACTCGCGGGCGCGCATCCAGTTGCGGTTGCCCTTGACGGTGTTGATCTCACCGTTGTGCGCCACGAACCGGTAGGGGTGCGCCAGCGGCCACGACGGGAAGGTGTTGGTGGAGAACCGGGAGTGGACCAGGGCGATCGCGGTGCCGAAGCGGCGGTCGGACAGGTCCGGGAAGAACGGCTCGAGCTGGCCGGTGGTCAGCATGCCCTTGTAGACGATGGTCCGCGCGGACAGCGAGGGGAAGTAGACGTTCACCTCGCGCTCGGCGCGCTTGCGCAGCACGAAGGCCTTGCGGTCGAGGTCGATGCCCTTGCTCTGTCCGTCGGCGACGAAGAGCTGGCGGAAGACCGGCATGGTGGAGCGGGCGGTGGCGCCGAGCAGGTCGGGCGCGACCGGGACCTCGCGCCAGCCGAGGACGTTCAGGTCCTCCTCGCCGGCGATCGCCTCGATCCGGGCGACGGCCTCGTCGGTGCCCTCGGTGGGCAGGAAGGCGATGCCGACGGCGTAGGCGCCGGCCTCGGGCAGCTCGAATCCGGCCACCTCGCGGAAGAAGGCGTCCGGGACCTGGGAGAGGATGCCGGCACCGTCACCGGAGTCCGGCTCGGAGCCGGTGGCTCCGCGGTGCTCGAGATTGCGCAGGACGGTCAGGGCCTGCTCGACCAGGGTGTGGGACGCCTCGCCGGTGAGGGTGGCGACGAAGCCGACGCCGCAGGCGTCGTGCTCGTTGCGGGGGTCGTACATACCCTGCGCAGCAGGGCGAGCATCCATGAAGGACCAGTTCTGGCCATTCACGGAGTGCTGGGACGGCTGGCGCGGCGTACGCATCGGCTCTCCCGTCGTCGTCATGTGGCATGTGCAGGTGCCGAGGGACGACGTTGGCCCTCTGCGTTGGGATGCGAAATTTCACGCAGGTTACATGATGGACTGGTTCTCGGGAACCGGGATATCCCATTCCAGCATGCGGACACCGCCGGGGGGTCGCGGCAGGGTTGCGCGCCTGGCGGTGGAAGTCGTGGGGACCGAGCGGGACAGATCCATGTCCGCCGGCCCGGGGCGCGGAGAGGGCTTCGTCGCCCGCTCCACGGTCGCACTGCCGGGCCTCATTGCCCGCAGTGCTTACGGCTCATGCCCAGTCGTCACGCGGCCGAAACCAACGAGTAATGAAAATCTATGCGCGCTCTCGCATAGTACCGGGCGCGATCATCCTACGGCCGTTCCGAACAGCGAGCCCAGGGCGTACGTCACACCGGCCGCGGCCCCGCCGAGGGCGAGCTGCCGCAGCCCGCTGAACCACCAGGTCCGCGCCGTCACCTTGGCCACCACGGCACCGCACAGGAACAGTCCGAGCAGCGCCACCGCCACGGCCGGCCAGATGCTGCTCGCGCCGAGCAGATAGGGCAGCACGGGCAGCAGGGCGCCCAGCGCGAAGGAGCCGAAGCTGGACAGGGCGGCGACGGAGGGCGACGGCAGGTCGCCGGGGTCTATGCCCAGCTCCTCGCGGGCGTGGATCTCCAGCGCCTGCTCGGGGTCCTTGGACAGCTGCCGGGCCACCTCGCGGGCCAGCTCGGGCTCGACCCCGCGGGCCTGGTAGAGCGCGGCGAGCTCGGCCTCCTCGTCCTTGGGGTGGCGGTGCAGCTCACGGCGCTCGACGTCCAGCTCGGCCTCGACCAGCTCGCGCTGGGAGGCGACGGAGGTGTACTCGCCGGCGGCCATGGAGAAGGCGCCGGCCGCGAGCCCGGCGAGGCCGCTGAGCACCACGGTCTGCTGGCTCACCGAGCCGCCGGCGACGCCGGTCATCAGGGCGAGGTTGGAGACCAGGCCGTCCATGGCGCCGAACACCGCGGGCCGCAGCCAGCCGCCGTTGACGTCCCGGTGCGTGTGGTTGTCGCGGTGGGCGTCGTGCAGGACGGCTTCGGTCTCGATGATGGCCATACGGTCCCCCAGAGTCGTCGGGTCGCCCCTTTTTTGGACGAGTTCTACTTTTCGACGACCCCCAATCTACGCTTCCGGCGGGCCCGCCGCCAGCAAGGAAAGGCTGGGCTAACCTGCGGTTTTGCCGTTGCGGATCACCGCATGAACTCTCGCACAGCACCTCGACAGCACGCCGGCCGGGTGACGCCGGGCACGGGTGACGTGGCCGCCCGCAGACACACCGAGGGCGCCCGGAGAGTCTCCGGGCGCCCTCGCGCGTGCGTACGGCGGACGGCCGGCGTCAGCGCTTCTTGGCCGACCCCGCCCCGTCCTTGTCGGCGGCCTCGGCCTCGTCCTCCTCCGCGTCCGCGTCCGCGGCAGCGGCAGCGGCAGTGACCTTGCTGTCCTCGCTCTTGCGCAGCGACACCTCGCCGTCGGCGTCCCCGGCGGCCTCCTCGCCCTCGCCCGCGGAGCCCGGGGAGCCGGCGGCGCCGGGTTCCACGACCTCCTCGCGGCCGGGCCGCTTCCTGGCGGACACCACGATGTAGAGCACCGCCAGCAGGAACACCAGGATGGACGTCCAGTTGTTCAGCCGCAGACCGAGGATGTGGTGGGCCTCGTCGACCCGCATGTACTCGATCCAGAACCGGCCCGCGCAGTACGCGGCCACATACAGCGCGAACGCCCGCCCGTGCCCCAGCCGGAACCTGCGGTCGGCCCAGATCACCAGCAGCGCGACGCCGACGCACCACAGCGACTCGTACAGGAACGTCGGGTGGTAGGTGCCGGGCACCCGCCCGTCCGCGGAGGAGGTGATCTCCAGCGCCCACGGCAGATCGGTGGCCCGCCCGTAGAGCTCCTGGTTGAACCAGTTGCCCCAGCGTCCGAGCGCTTGCGCCAGGGCGATGCCCGGCGCGACGGCGTCGGCGTAGGCGGGCAGCGGGATGCCCCGGCGCCGGCAGCCGATCCAGGCGCCCAGCGCGCCGAGCGCGATCGCGCCCCAGATGCCGAGACCGCCCTCCCAGATCTTGAAGGCGTCCACCCAGTTGCGGCCCTCGCTGAAGTACAGCTCGTAGTCCGTGACGACGTGGTAGAGCCTTCCGCCGATCAGGCCGAACGGGACGGCCCAGACAGCGATGTCGGCGACCGTGCCGGCCCGTCCGCCCCGGGCGATCCAGCGCTTGTTGCCGAGCCAGACGGCTACGAAGACGCCGATGATGATGCAGAACGCGTAGCCGCGCAGCGGAACGGGGCCGAGGTACAGCACCCCGCTCGACGGGCTGGGAATGTAGGCAAGTTCCATGGCAAGGTCGACGCTACCGTGCCGGACCCGGCACACGGCAGGCAGCCCGGCTACGGCTCCATAACAGGGCCGGTGCCGCCCTCGCGCATCCAGTGCCTGTCTTTCGGATCTTGCCGCGGGTCGCGGGGTCCGGCACGCGCATCTGCGGCGTTGTCGTCGGTTGCCGACTCCCCCACGCTCGGCTGCGCTCGCGCGGGAGGGACCCCCAACGCGTCGGCGCCCTCCTCCGCCTTGCAGCTGCATGCACCAGACCCCGCTCGGGTCAACTGAAAGGGCACCGTCACCAGAAGCGACAAGATCCGAAAGACGGGCCCTAGCGGTTCGCCTCCTGCACCATCTTCTTCAGCTTCTCCGGGGTCATCGAGCGGTCCTCGTAGATGTTCTTGCCGTCGAACAGCACGGTCGGGGTGCCCGAGAAGCCGCCCTTCTGGAAGGCGTCGTTGGACTTCACGACCCAGCTGTCGTGCTTGCCGTCCTCCACACAGGAGCGGAAGGCGGGCGTGTCGAGGCCGCGCACCTTGCCGGCCAGCTCGATCAGCCTGGCGTTGTCGGAGAAGGCGTCGTCCGTCTCGGGCGGCTGGTTGTCGAAGAGCACGTCGTGGTACGCGGCGAACTTGCCCGCGTCCTGGGCGCAGGCTGCGGCGTTGGCGGCGTTGCGGGAGCCGGTGCCGCCCAGATTGCCGTCGATGAGGGTGACCAGGTGGTACTCGATCTGGAGGTCACCGGACTCGGTCAGCTCGTGGAGGGTGGGGCGGTAGGCCAGTTCGAAGGACTTGCAGGCCGGGCAGCGGAAGTCCTCCCACACCGTGAGCGTGGACTTGGCGCCCTCCTTGCCGACCGGGATGGCGAGCGCGTCCTCGCCGAGGGCGCCCGAGGGCGCCACGACCGGGCCCGCGGAGTCACTGCCGTCGTCCTTGCCGGCGTTGGCGGCGACCACGCCGATCACCGCCGCGAGGCCCAGGACACAGGCCACGCTCGCACCCACGATCAGGGTGCGGCGCCGCTTCTCGGCGGCCTTCTGCTTCTCACGCTCGATCGCCAGCCGCTCCCGGGCGGTGCGCTTTCCGTCACGGTTCTTCTCGCTCACACCCCGCAGAACGAACCGGGGAGGCGCACCGCGCCTCCCCGGCCCCAGGTCCACCCTTACGAGGGACCCGTACGACTGGCTGCGGTTGCCCGCGGCCGACGGCGGCTATCCGGCCTGCGGCGCCCGTCCGCGCACGCCCTCGGCCAGGTCGGCGGCGAGCTCGCGGACCGCGGCGAGGCCGGCGGCCTCGTCGCGGGCGTCCAGCATCCGCTTGACGAAGGCCGAGCCGACGATCACCCCGTCGGCGAAGCCCGCCACCTCGGCGGCCTGGGCCGCGTTGGAGACGCCGAGGCCCACGCAGACCGGCAGGCCGGTGCCGGTGGCCCGGGTGCGCCGCACCAGGTCCTCGGCCTGCGAGCTGACCGACTCACGGGTGCCGGTGACGCCCATCAGGGAGGCCGCGTAGACGAAGCCGCTGCCCGCCGCGGTGATCTCGGCGAGCCGGGCGTCCTTGCTGCTGGGCGCCACCACGAACACGGTCGCCAGGTTGTGCTTCTCGGCGTGCTCCCGCCACAGTGCGGACTCCTGCACCGGCAGGTCGGGCAGGATGCAGCCCGCGCCGCCCGCCTCGGCCAGCTCGGCGGTGAAGCGCTCCACGCCGTAGCGGTCGATGGGGTTCCAGTAGGTCATGACCAGGACCGGCTTGCCGGTGGCGGTGTGCGCCTCGCGCACCGTGCGCATCACGTCGGCGATCTTCACACCGCCGCGCAGCGCGATGTCGTCGGCGGTCTGGATGACCGGCCCGTCGAGCACCGGGTCGCTGTGCGGCAGGCCCACCTCGACCACGTCGGCGCCGCTGTCCAGGACGGCCTTGACCGCCTCGATGCCGCCGTCCACGGTCGGGAAGCCGGCCGGGAGGTAGGCGATGAGGGCGGCGCGGCCCTCGCTCTTGGCCGCCGCGAGGGTGTCGGCCAGCAGCTGCAGGTTCCCGCTCACTTGGCGTCCTCCTCGATCTCGGCGGTGCCGGAGGCGTCCTCGGCGACCTCCGCGTCGGTGTCGTACAGGCCGAAGTAGCGGGCGGCGGTGTCCATGTCCTTGTCGCCGCGGCCGGAGAGGTTGACCACGATCAGCCCGTCCCTGCCCAGCTCCTTGCCGACCTCCAGGGCGCCGGCCAGCGCGTGGGCGCTCTCGATGGCCGGGATGATGCCCTCGGTGCGCGACAGCAGCCGCAGGGCCTGCATCGCGGCGTCGTCGGTGACCGCGCGGTACTCGCCGCGGCCGGTGTCCTTGAGGTAGGCGTGCTCGGGGCCGATGCCGGGGTAGTCCAGGCCGGCCGAGATGGAGTAGGGCTCGGTGATCTGGCCCTCGTCGTCCTGGAGGACGTAGGAGCGCGAGCCGTGCAGGATGCCGGGCTCGCCGGCGGTCAGGGTGGCCGCGTGCTCCCCGGTCTCGATGCCGTGGCCCGCGGGCTCGCAGCCGATCAGGCGCACCTGGGTGTCGGGGACGAAGGCGTGGAAGAGGCCGATGGCGTTGGAGCCGCCGCCGACGCAGGCGATCGCGGCGTCGGGCAGGCGCCCGGTGCGCTCCAGCAGCTGGCGGCGGGCCTCGACGCCGATGACGCGGTGGAAGTCGCGGACCATCGCCGGGAAGGGGTGGGGGCCGGCGACGGTGCCGAAGAGGTAGTGGGTGTGGTCGACGTTGGCGACCCAGTCGCGGAACGCCTCGTTGATGGCGTCCTTCAGGGTGCGGCTGCCGGACTTCACGGCCACCACCTCGGCGCCGAGCATGCGCATCCGGGCCACGTTGAGGGCCTGGCGTCTGGTGTCGATCTCGCCCATGTAGATGGTGCAGTCGAGGCCGAACAGGGCGCAGGCGGTGGCGGTGGCGACGCCGTGCTGGCCGGCGCCGGTCTCGGCGATGACCCGGGTCTTGCCCATGCGCTTGGTGAGCAGGGCCTGGCCGAGCACGTTGTTGATCTTGTGGCTGCCGGTGTGGTTCAGGTCCTCGCGCTTGAGGAAGACGCGGGCGCCCCCGGCGTGCTCGGCGAACCGGGGCACCTCGGTGAGGGCGCTGGGGCGGCCGGTGTAGTTGACCAGGAGGTCGTCGAGTTCCCGGGCGAACTCCGGGTCCTGCTTTGCCTTGTCGTACTCGACGGCGACCTCGTCGACCGCGGCGACCAGGGCCTCGGGGATGAACTTGCCGCCGAACGCGCCGAAGTAGCCCTCGGGTGAGGGGACCTGGCCCTCCGGGTCGGGGATGAAGAAGTTGCTGGGCATGCGAAACCTCACGGTGAGTGCGTGACAGAACACTAAGCGCCGTGGGGGCGGGGCGGGGGCGGTCGGCCGACCGCCGATGCGTCAGAAAGTGCTCGCGAGGAAACCCCGCGCCCCTCGGGCGGGCCGCTGCCATCGCATGCCGTTGACCTGCCCCGGTTCGTCGCCGATCACATAGCGGACCCGGCGGCCGTGCACCCGGCGGGCGGGCGCGCGGCAGCCACGGGGCCGGCAGCCGCGCGCGAGGCGGGCGTACGGGTCCCTGGTCGCCAGGGTGATCGGAAGGGACATCGGGGCAAGCCTAGCGGGGGGTCAGCGGCCGTGACGGAGTGCGGGGTGCTCGCCCGCGGCAACCAGGTCGGCGACGGCCGTCTTGGGGTCCTTGCCGGTGACCAGGGACTCGCCGACGAGCACCGCGTCGGCGCCCGCGTTGGCATAGGCGATCAGGTCGTGCGGGCCGCGCACACCGGACTCGGCGACCTTGACGAGGTGCGCCGGGATCTCGGGGGCCACCCGCTCGAAGGTGCCGCGGTCGACCTCGAGGGTCTTGAGGTTGCGGGCGTTGACACCGATGACCTTGGCGCCCGCGTCCACGGCGCGCTCGACCTCCTCCTCGTCGTGCACCTCGACGAGCGGGGTGAGGCCGATGGACTCGGCGCGCTCGATGAGGGACTCCAGGGCGGGCTGCTCGAGGGCGGCCACGATCAGCAGGGCGAGGTCGGCGCCGTAGGCGCGCGCCTCCCAGAGCTGGTAGGAGGTGACGATGAAGTCCTTGCGCAGCACGGGGATGTCCACGCGTGCGCGCACCGCCTCCAGGTCGGCCAGCGAGCCGCCGAAGCGGCGCTGCTCGGTGAGGACGGAGATGACGGCGGCGCCGCCCGCCTCGTAGTCGGCGGCGAGCCCGGCCGGGTCGGCGATCGCGGCCAGCGCGCCCTTGGACGGGCTGGAGCGCTTGACCTCGCAGATGACCTTGACGCCCTCGCCGCGCAGGGCGGCCACGCCGTCCTTGGCCGCCGGGGCCTTCGCCGCACGTTCCTTGAGCTCGTCGAGGCTGACGCGCGCCTGCCGCTCCGCGAGGTCGGCACGGACTCCGTCGATGATCTCGTCGAGCACACTCACGCGAGCGGCCCCCTTCCAGAAGGTCGGGCTTCGGTCGGTTCGTCGGACAAAAACCGATGGTCACTGCGATGGTATCCGCAGCGGGCAGCCGGCCCCGCATCCGGTCGGCCCGGGTCCCACCAGCTGGACGGAAGGGCGCCGGTCAGGGGTGCAGCCAGCCGCCGAACGGCAGGTTGCGGACGACCGTGAAGACCAGCAGCAACGCGCCGAGGGACCACATCAGCAGCGGCGGCGGGTCGAGCCGGAAGGGCCGGTCCCGCAGGACGCGGACCACCCAGACGGTCCACAGCACGGCGAAGGCCGCGTAGCCGAGGACGGCGGGGGCGTTGGCCTGCAGGGCGGCCGGCAGATCGCCGTGGGCGACGGCGTGGGCGCTGCGCAGGCCGCCGCAGCCGGGGCAGTACAGGCCGGTGAGCCGCAGCAGCGGGCAGGCCGGGTAGTGGCCGGGCTCGTTGGGGTCGACGGCCGCCACATGGGCGAAGGCCCCGGCGACGGCCGCGAGGACACCGGCGGGGACGGCGAGCCGGGCGGCCCTGGTTCGGCGGGGCGTGGCGGGCGGGCTGCTGGCGGCGTTCACCCGTGCATTGTGCCCGCCCCGGCCGGGGCGCGCCCGCCGCATGCGTCAGGGGCGGTCCCGGCACCGTGTGTGTGCCGGCCGCCCCTGTCCTGGGCGGACACTTGCCGGGGTGCCGCCCGGTTGTTCCCCGATGCCGCCCGGTGCGGTCAGCTCTCGGCGCCGGCCTCGGCGCGGTCGCCGGTGGTCTGGTGCACGGGGTGGGCGTGCTTCGGCTGGCCCAGACCCATCGAGCGCATGATGGCGCCGACGACGCCGCCGAGGAGCACGATGCCCATGCCGGCCCAGAAGCCCACCGGTTGAGCCATCACCATGAACGCGCCCGCGACGCAGAAACCGATGAAGGCGATGATGACACCGGTCCAGGCGGCCGGGGTGTGACCGTGGCTGCTGCCCGCCATTGCTTGCTCCTCGTTGCTGTGTGCGTGTCTGAGCAGGACGCTCGGCCTCATTGTCCCGCACGCGCACGCGTGCCGTACTCGGGGGTGCACTCCGCGCGGGTCGCGGTCAGGCTCCGGTGGGATCCTCGCCCCTGTCCAGCGCCTTCCACATCTCCTCGGGGCGGTCCGGGTCGGCGGGGGCGGCCCGGCGGCGGGGGCGCGGCGTGCCGCCGCCGCGCTCGTAGCGGCCGGACATGGCGGGCCACAGGCGGCCGTAGCGCAGCGCCAGGAGTCCGGCGAGCAGCAGCAGCACTCCGCCGACGGCGGCGACGTAGGGCCAGGCCGTGTGGCTGAGCACCTCGACGGTGGCGGAGGTGTCGCCGGAGGCCTGTGCGGCCTTCTCGTCGAGGGCGGAGCTGTCGGAGGCGCCGAGCAGCGCCGCGACCACGGTGCCCGCCCCGCACAGGGCGAGCAGCGCGGCGACGGTGACGCGCCCGGCCCGGCGGACGGCGAAGACGGCGACCAGCGCGGCGAGGCCGACCACGGCCAGGGCGGCGGGGACGCCGGTGACGTCGCTGCCCTTGGCGGTCAGCGGGAACGCGCCGCCGGCCACCGTCGCGGTGCCCTCGGACCACTGCTGCCGGGTGGCGAGCAGGGCGACGGCCGCGCCCAGGGCGCCGCTGAGCAGGGCGGCGGCGAGGCTGATCCGCCCCGCGCGGGCGGGTCCTGCGGCTTCGGAACGGGGGTGAGGTACGGCAGTCACGTCCTCCACTATCGCCCGGACCGGGCGCGGACCGTCATCCGGGGGGCGTCTCAGGCCGTGGCCAGCCGGTTCGCGGTGTGCACGGCCCGCAGCACCGCCGCCGCCTTGTTGCGGCACTCGGTGTCCTCGGCGACCGGGTCGGAGTCGGCGACGATCCCGGCGCCGGCCTGCACATAGGCGGTGCCGTCGCGCAGCAGCGCGGTGCGGATGGCGATGGCGGTGTCGGAGTCGCCGGCGAAGTCGAGGTAGCCGACGCAGCCGCCGTACAGGCCGCGCCGGGACGGCTCCAGCTCGTCGATGATCTGCATGGCGCGCGGCTTGGGGGCGCCGGAGAGCGTGCCGGCCGGGAAGCAGGCGGTGAGCACGTCGAAGGCGGTGCGGTCGGCGGCGACCCGCCCGGTGACCGTCGAGACGATGTGCATGACGTGCGAGTAGCGCTCGATGGACATGAAGTCGACCACCTCGACCGAGCCGGGCTCGCAGACCCGTCCGAGGTCGTTGCGGCCGAGGTCGACGAGCATCAGGTGCTCGGCGCGCTCCTTGGGGTCGGCGAGCAGCTCCTCGGCGAGGGCCTGGTCCTCCTGCGGGGTGGTGCCGCGGTGCCGGGTGCCGGCGATGGGGTGCACCATGGCCTGCCCGTCCTCGACCTTCACCAGCGCCTCGGGGGAGGAGCCGACCACGTCGAAGCCGTCGAACCGGAACAGGTACATGTACGGGGACGGGTTGGTGGCCCGCAGCACCCGGTAGACGTCGAGCGCGGTGGCCGTGCAGGAGGTCTCGAACCGCTGGGAGGGGACGACCTGGAAGGCCTCTCCGGCGCGGATGCGCTCCTTGATGTCCTCGACGGCCGCCTGGAAGTCGGGGCCGCCCCACAGGGCGGTGTACTCGGGCAGTTCGGAAGGCGGCAGCACGGCCGGGGGCTGGGCGACCGCGCGGGTGAGGTCGGCCTGCATGGCGTCGAGGCGGGCCACGGCATCGGCGTAGGCCTCGTCGACCCCCGTCTCCAGGTCGTTGTGGTTGATCGCGTTGGCGATCAGCCAGACGGCGCCCTCCCAGTGGTCCATCACGGCGAGGTCGCTGGTGAGCAGCATGGTCAGCTCGGGCAGTTTCAGGTCGTCGCGCTCGCCGGGGCCGATCTTCTCCAGGCGGCGCACGATGTCGTAGCCGAGGTAGCCGACCATGCCGCCGGTGAAGGGCGGCAGGCCCAGGTCGTGGGCGAGGTCGCGGGGGGTGTGCAGGGCTTCGAGGGTGGCGCGCAGCGCGGCCAGCGGGTCGCCGCCGGTGGGGACGCCGACGGGCGGCGCGCCCAGCCAGTGGGCCTGCCCGTCGCGCTCGGTGAGGGTGGCGGCCGACCGTACGCCGACGAAGGAGTAGCGGGACCAGGAGCGTCCTCCCCCAGTGCTGAACGCCTGGGAGGTACCCCCATCCGCGGACTCCAGCAGGAAGGTGCCGGGGCGCTCGGCGGCGAGCTTGCGGTAGAGCGCCACCGGTGTGTCGCCGTCGGCGAGGAGCTTGCGGGTGACCGGGATGACGCGGCGGTCGGTGGCCAGCTTGCGGAACGTCTCGAGGTCCATGACGGCTGACCTTACTGACCGTCGCCGGGGACGCCGTGATCGCCGTCCTTCAGCAGCACGTCGGCGTCGAAGCAGGTGCGGGCGCCGGTGTGGCAGGCGGCGCCGACCTGGTCGACCTTGACCAGCACCGTGTCGGCGTCGCAGTCCAGGGCGACGGACTTCACGTGCTGGACGTGCCCGGAGGTGTCGCCCTTGACCCAGTACTCCTGGCGGCTGCGCGACCAGTAGGTGCAGCGGCCGGTGGTGAGCGTACGGTGCAGCGCCTCGTCGTCCATCCAGCCGAGCATCAGCACCTCCCCGGTGTCGTACTGCTGGGCGATGGCGGGCAGGAGGCCGTCGGGGCTGCGCTTGAGCCGCGCGGCGATCTCCGGGTCGAGGCCGCCGGGTGGAGCGCTGTGGCGCGATGCGCCTCCCTGAGGGGCGGTGGCCGGGCGACGGGGGGGCGTGCTGGTCATGCGGTCCATTGTGCCGCGCCGGGCCCTCCCGCCCGGACGGCGTCCACTGTCCGGACCGGTGGGGCGGCCGTAGGCTGGCAGGCATGTCGACCCATGCGAAGCGTGAACGACTTCTCCTGGCCGATCTGCTGGAGACCGCGGGCCCCGACGCCCCGACCCTGTGCGAGGGCTGGACAACCCGGGACCTGGCCGCGCACGTGGTGGTGCGCGAGCGCCGCCCCGACGCCGCCGGCGGCATCCTGATCAAGCAGCTGGCGCCGCGACTGGAACGGGTCATGGCGGAGTTCGCCGACAAGCCGTACGCGGAGCTGATCCAGCTGATCCGGACCGGCCCGCCGCGCTTCTCGCCGTTCTCCCTGAAACAGGTCGACGAGCTGTCCAACATCGTGGAGTTCTACGTCCACACCGAGGACGTCCGCCGCGCCCAGCCCGACTGGACCCCGCGGGAGCTGGACCCGGTGTTCCAGGACGCGCTGTGGTCGCGGCTGGAGCGCACGGCCCGGCTGATGGGCCGGGGCGTGCCGACGGGTCTGGTGCTGCGCCGCCCGGACGGTCAGACGGCGGTGGCCCGCCGCGGCACCCCGGTGGTCACGGTGACCGGGGAGCCCTCGGAGCTGGTGCTGTTCGCCTACGGCCGGCAGAACGCGGCCAGGGTCGAGCTGGAGGGCGACAAGGACGCGATCGCCAAGCTGCAGGAGACCAAGCAGCTCGGGATCTGATCGCCGCACCACCCGAAAGGCCCGTCATGATCAAGCTCGCCATGACCAGCGTCTACGTGGACGATGTGGCGAAGGCGCACGCCTTCTACACCGATGTCCTGGGGTTCGAGACCCGCAGGCGCCGGGACCTGGGCGACGGCGCGCTGCTGGTCACGGTGGGCGCGCGGGACGGGGCGCAGCCAGATCTGGAGCTGCTGCTCGAACCCGGTCAGGGGCCGATCGCCGAGCCGTACCGCCGGGCGGTGCGCGAGGCGGGGCTGCCCGCGGTCGTCCTCTCGGTGGACGACCTCCGCGCGGAGTACGAACGGCTGCGCGGGGAGGGCGTCCACTTCGTGGAGGATCCGCAGGAGCGGGGCCGGGTGCTCACGGCCGTCGCGGACGACACGGTGGGCAATCTGATCCAGCTGATCCAGCCGCTCGGCTGAACGCCGGCGTCAGCGGACGGGGTGGCCGGCCTCGCGCAGGGCCTCCTTGACCTCGCCGATCCGCAGGTCGCCGAAGTGGAAGACGGAGGCCGCGAGGACCGCGTCGGCGCCCGCGGCGACGGCCGGCGGGAAGTCGGCGAGCTTGCCGGCGCCGCCGGAGGCGATCAGCGGGACGGTGACGTGCTTGCGGACCGCGGTGATCATCTCCAGGTCGTAGCCGTCCTTGGTGCCGTCGGCGTCCATGGAGTTGAGCAGGATCTCCCCCGCGCCCAGTTCGGCGGCCTGGTGGGCCCATTCGACGGCGTCGATGCCGGTGCCGCGCCGGCCGCCGTGGGTGGTGACCTCGAAGCCGCCGCTCGGAGTGCGGCGGGCGTCCACCGACAGGACCAGGACCTGGCGGCCGAAGCGCTCGGCGATCTCCCGGATCAGCTCGGGGCGGGCGATCGCCGCCGTGTTGACGCCGACCTTGTCGGCGCCCGCGCGCAGCAGCTTGTCCACGTCCTCGGCGGTGCGGACGCCGCCGCCCACGGTGAGCGGGATGAAGACCTGCTCGGCGGTGCGGCGCACCACGTCGTAGGTGGTCTCGCGGTTCCCGGACGAGGCGGTGATGTCCAGGAACGTCAGCTCGTCGGCGCCCTCGGCGTCGTAGACCTTGGCCATCTCGACGGGGTCGCCCGCGTCGCGCAGGTTCTTGAAGTTGACGCCCTTGACGACCCGGCCGTTGTCCACGTCCAGGCAGGGGATGACTCGGACCGCCAGGGTCATGAAGTCACGGCTCCTTGGTGATTTCCTCGGAATGCTTCCAGTTCCACCGAGACCAGGACGCGGGGGTCGACGAACCCCTCGACGACCAGCACGGTGGTGACCGGTCGCACCCGGTCGAACAGCTCCTTGTGGGCCCGGCCGACCTCGTCGACGTCGCGGGCGTGGGCGAGGTGGACCCGGGTGCGGACCACGGACTCCACGCCCAGCCCGAACTCGCCGATGGCCTCGAGCGCGGTGGTGAAGGCGACCTTGGCCTGCTCGTACGGGTCGCCCTCGCCGTAGAGCACATCGCCCTTGAACGCGGTGGTGCCCGCGACCAGGACGAGGTCGCCCGCCGCGACGGCGCGAGCGAAGCCGAAGGACTCCTCCCAGGGGTTTCCGCTCTGCACACGCCGCACGGCATCGATGGTCATCGCGACACAGCCTCCAGGGCCTCTTCCAGGGTGAATGCCTTCGCGTACAGGGCCTTCCCGACGATGGCGCCCTCGACACCGAGGGGGACCAGCTCGGCGATCGCCCTGAGGTCGTCCAGCGAGGACACCCCGCCGGAGGCGACGACCGGGCGGTCGGTGGCGGCGCAGACGTTCTTCAGCAGCTCCAGGTTGGGGCCCTGCAGGGTGCCGTCCTTGGCGATGTCGGTGACGACGTAGCGGGCGCAGCCCTCCTTGTTGAGGCGCTCCAGCGTCTCGTAGAGGTCGCCGCCGTCGCGGGTCCAGCCGCGGCCGCGCAGGGTGGTGCCGCGCACATCGAGGCCGACGGCGATCTTGTCGCCGTGCTCGGCGATGACCTTGGCGACCCACTCGGGGGTCTCCAGGGCGGCCGTGCCCAGGTTGACGCGGGTGCAGCCGGTGGCGAGCGCGGCGGCGAGGGTCTCGTCGTCGCGGATGCCGCCGGACAGCTCCACCTTGATGTCCATGGCCCGGGTGACCTCGGCGATCAGCTCCCGGTTGTCGCCGGTGCCGAACGCGGCGTCCAGGTCGACCAGGTGCAGCCACTCGGCGCCCGAGCGCTGCCAGGCGAGGGCGGCCTCGAGCGGCGAGCCGTAGGAGGTCTCGGTGCCGGACTCGCCGTGCACCAGACGGACGGCCTGGCCGTCGCGGACGTCGACGGCGGGGAGGAGTTCGAGCTTGGCAGCCATCAGAGGGTTCCGATCCAGTTGTTCAGCAGCTGGGCACCGGCGTCGCCGGACTTCTCGGGGTGGAACTGGGTGGCCCACAGGGCGCCGTTCTCCACCGCCGCCACGAACGGCTTGCCGTGCGTGGCCCAGGTGACCTTGGGCGCCTGCATCGCCGGGTTGTGCGCCTCCAGCTGCCAGTCGTGGACGGCGTAGGAGTGCACGAAGTAGAAGCGGGTGCCGTCGTCGAGACCGGCGAACAGCTGGGAGCCGGGCGCGATGTCGACGGTGTTCCAGCCCATGTGGGGCACGACGTCGGCCTCGAGCGGGCCGACCGTGCCGGGCCACTCGTCCAGGCCCTCGGTCTCGACCCCGTGCTCGATGCCGCGGGCGAACAGGATCTGCATGCCGACGCAGATGCCCATCACGGGGCGGCCGCCGGACAGCCGGCGGTCCACGATCCAGTCGCCGCGCGCCTCCTTCAGCCCCTGCATGCAGGCGGCGAAGGCACCGACGCCCGGCACCAGCAGGCCATCGGCGTTCATGGCCTTGTCGTAGTCGCGGGTGATCTCGACGTCCGCACCCACGCGGGCGAGGGCGCGCTCGGCGGAGCGCACATTGCCGAAGCCGTAGTCGAAGACCACGACCTTCTTGGTGGTGCTCACCTCACACCTCCAGCCTGAGGACGCCGGCGAGGAGGCACATCGCGGCGCCGATGGAGAGCAGCACGATCAGGCTCGTGGGCATCTTCTGCTTGACGAAGGAGATGATGCCGCCGACGAGGAAGAGCCCGACCACGATCAGGACGGTCGAGAGCCCGTTCACAGCGCACCCTTGGTGGACGGAATGATCCCTTCCGCGCGCGGGTCGCGCTCGCAGGCGTAGCGCAGGGCCCGGGCCAGGGCCTTGAACTGGCACTCCACGATGTGGTGCGCGTTGCGCCCGTAGGGCACGTGCACGTGCAGCGCGATCTGGGCCTGGGCGACGAAGGACTCCAGGATGTGCCGGGTCATCGTCACGTCGTACTCGCCGATCATCGGCGCCATGTTCTCCGGCTCGGTGTGCACCAGGTAGGGGCGGCCGGAGAGGTCGACGGTGACCTGCGCGAGGGACTCGTCCAGCGGGACCGTGCAGTTGCCGAAGCGGTAGATCCCCTTCTTGTCGCCGAGCGCCTGCTTGAAGGCGGCGCCCAGCGCGAGGGCGGTGTCCTCGATGGTGTGGTGGGAGTCGATGTGCAGGTCACCCTCGGTCTTCACGGTCAGGTCGAACAGACCGTGCCGGCCGAGCTGGTCGAGCATGTGGTCGTAGAAGCCGACCCCGGTGGAGATCTCGGTCCGCCCGGTGCCGTCGAGGTCTATCTCGACCAGCACCGAGGTCTCCTTGGTGGTGCGCTCCACGCGTCCAACGCGGCTCATTCGCTCTGCTCCTTCTTGATGTCCCGTACCGCGTCGAGGAACGCGTCGTTCTCCTCCGGAGTGCCGGCGGTGACCCGCAGCCACCCCGGCACGCCGTTGTCCCGGACCAGGACGCCCCGGTCGAGGATCCGCTGCCAGGCCCGGTGGGCGTCGTCGAACCGGCCGAACTGCACGAAGTTGGCGTCCGACTCGATCACCTCATAGCCGATCGCCCGCAGCTCGGCGACCAGCCGGTCCCGTTCGGCCTTCAGCTGCTCGACATAACCGAGCAGCATGTCGGTGTGTTCCAGGGCGGCCAGCGCGGTGGCCTGGGTCACCGCCGAGAGGTGGTAGGGCAGCCGGACCAGCTGGACGGCGTCCACCACCGCCGGGTGGGCGGCCAGATAGCCGAGGCGCAGCCCGGCCGCGCCGAACGCCTTGGACATGGTCCGCGAGATCACCAGGTGCGGCCGGCCCTCGAGCAGGCCGAGCAGCGAGTCGCCGTGGCTGAACTCGATGTACGCCTCGTCCACCACCACCATCGACGGCTTGGCCGCCTGCGCGGCCTCGTACAGCGCGAGGACGGTCTCGCGCGGCACCGCGTTGCCGGTGGGGTTGTTGGGGGTGGTGACGAAGACGACGTCCGGCTGGTTCTCGGCGATCGCCTTCTCGGCGGCGGGCAGGTCGATGGTGAAGTCGTCGGCGCGCGGGCCGGACATCCAGCCGGTGCCGGTGCCGCGCGCGATCAGGGCGTGCATCGAGTACGACGGCTCGAAGCCGATCGCGGTGCGGCCCGGGCCGCCGAAGGTCTGCAGCAGCTGCTGGATGACCTCGTTGGAGCCGTTGGCCGCCCAGACGTTCTCCACGCCGACCCGGTATCCGGAGGTGCGGGTCAGGTACTCGGCGAGGCGGGTGCGCAGCTCCACCGCGTCCCGGTCCGGGTAGCGGTTGAGGCCGCGGGCGGCCTCGCGGACCCGCTCGGCGATCCGCTCGACCAGCGGCTCGGGCAGCGGGTAGGGGTTCTCGTTGGTGTTCAGCCGTACGGGCACGTCGAGCTGGGGCGCCCCGTAGGGGGACTTGCCGCGCAGCTCGTCCCGCACGGGCAGGTCGTCGATCCTCACGTCGCTCACTTGCTCTCGGGCACCTTCCAGCCGAACCTCGCCTTGATCGCCGCGCCGTGCGCCGGGAGGTCCTCCGCCTCCGCCAGCGTCACCACGTGGTGCGCGACCTCGGCCAGCGCGTCCTCGGTGTAGTCGACGATGTGGATGCCGCGCAGGAAGGACTGCACGGACAGGCCGGAGGAGTGGCAGGCGCAGCCGCCGGTGGGCAGGACGTGGTTGGATCCGGCCGCGTAGTCGCCGAGCGAGACGGGTGCCCAGGGGCCGAGGAAGATCGCGCCGGCGTTGCGCACCCGGTCGGCGACGGCGGCGGCGTCGGCGGTCTGGATCTCCAGGTGCTCGGCGCCGTAGGCGTCGACCACCCGCAGGCCCTCGTCGATGCCGTCGACCAGCACGATGGCGGACTGCTTGCCGCTGAGGGCGGGCACGATCCGGTCGTCGATGTGCTTGGTGGCCTTGACCTGCGGCTCCAGCTCCCTCTCCACCGCGTCCGCGAGCTCGGCGGAGTCGGTGACCAGGACGGCGGCGGCCAGCGGGTCGTGTTCGGCCTGGCTGATCAGGTCGGCGGCGACGTGCACCGGGTCGGCGGTGGAGTCCGCGAGGATCGCGATCTCGGTGGGGCCGGCCTCGGCGTCGATGCCGATCTTCCCGGTGAAGTAGCGCTTGGCGGCGGCGACCCAGATGTTGCCGGGGCCGGTGACCATGTTCGCCGGCGGGCAGGACTCGGTGCCGTGCGCGAACATCGCGACGGCGGTGGCGCCGCCGGCCGCGTACACCTCGTCGACGCCGAGCAGCGCGCACGCCGCGAGGATCGTCGGGTGCGGCAGGCCGCCGAACTCGGCCTGCGCCGGCGAGGCCAGCGCGATCGACGGGACGCCGGCCTCCTGCGCCGGGACCGCATTCATGATCACGGACGAGGGGTAGACCGAGCGGCCGCCGGGCGCGTACAGGCCCACGCGGTCGACGGGCACCCACTTCTCGGTGACCGTGCCGCCGGGCACGACCTGGGTGGTGCGGGTGGAGCGGCGCTGCTCGCGGTGGACGAGCCGGGCGCGGCGGATGGACTCCTCCAGGGCCGCCCGCACGGCCGGGTCCAGCTGCTCGAGGGCGTCGGTGAGCGCCTGGGTCGGCACCCGGACGCTTTCCAGCCGCACCCCGTCGAACTTCTCGGCGAAGTCGATCAGCGCCGCGTCGCCACGATGATGCACGGCCTCGCAGATGGGACGCACCTTCTCCAGGGCGGCCGCGACGTCGAAGTCGGCTCGGGGCAGCAGGTCACGCAGGGCGGGGCCCTCGGGGAGGGCGTCGCCGCGCAGATCGATTCGGGAGATCACGTGCCCAATTCTCTCAGACCCGCGCGCGGGGACGTCCGCGCGGTCCAATGGCTGATACGCGTGTCACGCGGTGACCCTCCGCACACATCGGCGCGATCCGTCTCACGTTCCGTGTTCAAGCGGTGACATGACCGGGCACAACGGCTGTACGAAGCGATGAACCAGCAAGTAGCTGGGGAGGAGGGGGCAGTCGTGGCCACAGGGGCGGGACCGGGGGCCGCGCGGCCGCCGGAGGACCTGACCGCCGTCGAGGCGGGCATGTGGCAGGCGTTCCGCAGCGGCAGCCTGTACGACCTGAGCAGCGGCGACACGGTCGTGGACGATCCGCACGGGGGCCACCCGTGGGGGCCGGAGCGCACGGTGCGGGCGCGCGTCGTGTGCTGGCTGCTGCTGGACGGCCCGCCCGCGCTGGCCGGCCGGGTCTCCTCGCTGAAGCTGGCCGGGGTGCTGATCAGCGGCACGCTGGACCTGGCCGGCGGCGCCGTGGTCCCGTACGTGGAGCTGCGCGGCTGCCGCTTCGAGCGGGAGGTGCTGCTGCCGGAGGCCCGCTTCACCACGGTGCGGCTGGTGGACTGCGCGGTGCCGCGCCTGGAGGCCGCCCGGCTGCACACCGAGGGCGATCTGCATCTGCCGCGCTGCCGCTTCCTGCGCGGCATACGGCTGACCGACGCCCGGATAGGCACCGATCTGCTGCTCAACCAGGCGGTGGTGCACCGCGACCGCAGCGGCCGCTCGCTCGCCGGGGACGGCCTGACGGTCGGTCAGGACCTGCAGGCGGAGATGCTCCAGTCGCACGGGGAGCTGAGCCTGCGCGGCGCCACGATCGGCGTCTCGCTGAACCTGCGCGGGGCCCGGCTGCTCAACCCGAACACCCGGCACGCGCTCAACGCGCCCCAGCTGACGGTCGGGCGGTCGCTGTATCTGACCCCGGCGGGCCTCGGCCCCCACGCGAGGAGCGGGATGACCCCGGCGCGCGGCACCCGGATCCAGCGCTTCGAGTGCCAGGGCGGGGTGCGGCTGGACGACGGGCGCTTCGGGGACGCGGTGGACCTCGAGGGGGCCCGGTTCGCCTTCACCGACGAGCAGGAGCTGTCGATGCGCCGGGTGCAGACGCCCGAGCTGCGCTTCCTCTGCGAGCGTCCGGTGCGCGGCCAGGTGGTGCTGTCGGGGGCCCGGGTGGTGAACCTGATGGACCGGGTGGACAGCTGGCCCGGCCCGGGGCGGCTGCAGATGGGCGGCTTCACCTACGAGAACCTGGTGCCGCGCGGGCCGTTCCCGCTGGAGAAGCGGATCCGGTGGGCGGGGGCGGCGAGCGCCGAGTACAACCCGGAGCCCTACGAGCGGCTGGCCGCCGTGCTGCGGGAGGGCGGCGCGGACGAGGACGCCCGCGAGGTACTGCTCGCCAAGCAGCGCAGGCGCCGCGAGAGCCTGCCGCTCGCGGCCAAGCTGTGGGGGTACGCCCAGGACTGGACCGTCGCCTACGGGTACCGGCCGGGCCGGGCCGCGGTGTGGATGGCGGTGCTGTGGGCGGCCGGCTCGGTGGCCTTCGCCCGCGCCGACCATCCGCCGATCAAGGAGGGCGAGCACCCGGCGTGGAACCCGTCGCTGTTCGCCCTGGATCTGCTGCTGCCGGTCATCGACCTGGGCCAGGTGGGTTTCTGGCAGCTGCGCGGCGGCTGGCAGTGGCTGGCGGCGGCGTTCATCCTGATGGGCTGGATCCTGGCGACGACGGTGGCGGCGGGCGCGACCCGCACGCTGCGGCGCAACTAGCCAGCTGGCTAGCGCCCGCGGGCCGGAGTTCTCGGGCGGTATGCCCCGGCCGGGCTGGGCATCCCCTGCTCCGCCCGCCCGCCTGACGTTGTTTTACCTGCCCTTGACCGGCCGCAGTACAACTTTCCGCGACTTCGGCGATGCCTCTGGCGCGCCTGTGACCAGCGGACTTTCAATGGTTGGACCATGGCTCTGCTGCACGCGTTCACCCGCTCTCCCCGGGTGCGAAGAAGGGCGGCTCCCTCGCCCGCCGTCGGCGCCGTGCTGCCCGCCGACGACGAGGTGCTGCTCGACGCGCCCGACGACGCGCTGGGCCCGGCGCTGGTCGGTGCCGCGCAGGGGGACTTCGTCCCGGCCGCGGAGCTGCTCGCGGCCACCCGGCGCACCAAGGCCTGGGAGCGCCGCGACCGCTACGTACGGCGCCTGGCGGTCTTCGCGCGGTCGCGGCCCGGCTGGCTGACCTCCTGGCGGGCCGCCGCCCCGCACGACGGGGACGCGCTGCTGGTCGACGCCCAGGTGGCGGTGGACCGCGCCTGGGACTCCCCCGCGCGCACGGAACTGCTGCGCGAGGTGAGCCCGCTGATCACCGCGGCGGCCAAGGCGGACAACGGTGACCCGGTGCCCTGGCGGCTCGCCCTGGACCACGCCCGGGGCGCCCGCGCCGGCCACACCTACTTCGAGGATCTGTGGGCGGCGGCCGTCCGCCGCGCCCCGCACCACTACGGCTGCCATGTCGCGGCCCTGAGCTATCTCGCGTCCTCCTGGCACGGCTCGCACCGCGAGTGCTTCGATTTCGCCGAGCTGGCCGCCCAGGACGCGCCGGACGACTCGCTCACCCAGGCGCTGCCGCTGCGGGCGGCGTTCGGCTACCTCACCGACGGCTGCGGTCCCCCGCTGCCGCGGGCGCGGCTGGAGGCGGCGGCCGACCGGGCCGTGGCCCTGTCCGCGCGGTTCCCGGCGGGCCACGCCTGGCCGGCCGAGCCGCGCAATCTGCTGACGTATGTGCTGGTCCGCCTGGAGCGCTGGGCGGAGGCGCTGGAGCAGCTGGGCCTCATCGGCGTGTACGCCACGAGCTTCCCCTGGGACCGGGACGCGGACGATCCGCTCGGCCGGTTCCTCCAGGTGCGCCGGGAGGTGCGGGCGGCCTTGGCCACGGGTCGCGGGCGCGGCCATCCACTCCGTGAACGGGGACGGCACGTGCGCTCCGGCGACCATTAGGCTTTTGCGTCGTGACCACCGTCCGGCTCCCGCTCTTTCCCCTGAACTCGGTGCTGTTCCCGGGGCTCGTGCTTCCGCTCAACGTCTTCGAGGAGCGCTACCGCGCCATGATGCGCGACCTGCTGAAGACGCCCGAGGACGAACCCCGCCGGTTCGCCGTCGTGGCGATCCGTGACGGGCACGAGGTCGCGCCGAGCGCCCCCGGCATGCCCGACCCGACGGCGCTGCCGGAGCGCGGGCCCGCGGCGGGCTTCGGCCCGGATCCGATGAAGGCCTTCCACAAGGTGGGCTGTGTGGCCGACGCGGCGACGGTCCGGGAGCGGGCGGACGGCACCTTCGAGGTCCTGGCGACCGGGACGACCCGGGTGAAGCTGCTGTCGGTGGACGCCTCCGGGCCGTTCCTCACCGCCGAACTGGAGCCGGTCGCCGAGGAGCCGGGCGACGAGGCGGGGGCTCTGGCGGAGGGCGTGCTGCGGGCGTTCCGGCAGTACCAGAAGCGGCTGGCGGGGGCGCGGGAGCGGTCGCTGGCGACCGGCGCGGAACTGCCGGACGAGCCGGGCGTCGTCTCCTATCTGGTCGCCGCGGCGATGGTGCTGGACACGCCGACGAAGCAGCGGCTGCTGCAGGCACCGGACACCGCGTCCCGGCTCCGCGACGAACTGAAACTCCTGCGCGCGGAGACGGCGATCATCCGTAGCCTGCCGTCGTTGCCCGCGCCGGATCTGACGCGCGGCCCGACGCATCTCAACTGAGGTCTGTGCCTGATGGCGAAGAAGTCCAAGAAGCAGCAGTCCGGCGGGACGCCGGCGACGGTGGCCCTGGCCGCGGCGGGCGCCGAGTTCACGCTCCACTCCTACGAGCACGACCCGTCCCACCCCTCCTACGGCGAGGAGGCGGCCGAGGCCATGGGCGTCTCCCCCGAGCGGGTGTTCAAGACCCTGGTCGCCGAGGTCGACGGCCGACTGACGGTGGCCGTCGTGCCGGTGGCGGGCCAGCTGGACCTGAAGGCCCTGGCGTCGGCGGTGGGCGGCAAGCGGGCGACGATGGCCGACCCGGCGCTCGCGGAACGCACCACCGGCTATGTCCGCGGCGGCATCTCGCCGCTGGGGCAGCGCAAGAAGCTGCCCACGGTCCTGGACGAGTCGGCGACGGGCCACACCACGATCTGCGTCTCGGCGGGCCGCAGGGGCCTGGAGGTGGAACTCGCCCCGGACACCCTGGCCAAGCTGACCTCGGCGACGCTGGCGCCCATCGCCCGCCCGTAGCCTCCCCGGGCGCCCGCGCAGGGCCTCTCGGCGAGCGCCGCGGGCGGCTCCCGGCGGGCGCGTGTTTTCGGACGTGCTTCCGGCGTTCGCGCGGGGCCCCTCGACGTCCCTCTCCTCCTCGGCTATCGAGAAAGGACATGTCGAAGAGGACGCGCAAACGCAGGTGGCGTACCAGGAAGGGCCGCGCGAACCACGGGCGCCGGCCGGCGTAGGAATCCGAGGTATCCGAGGTATCCGAGGTACCCGTCGTCCGCCGGCGAGCCGCTGCGGACGGCGTCATGCACGGGCGCGACGTACCGGGCCCCGGTCCCCGTACCGGACGTACGAGGGCCGGGGCCCGGTGCTGCGTCGCGGGGCCCGGAGTTCTCCGGCGCCCGGTGCCGCTTCTTCCGTTGCGTTGCCCGGTGCTACTTCTCCAGGCGCACGGTGCTGTTCTGCTCCGGGGGCGGCGGGAAGTGCTCGGGGTCGCGCGGGCCGAACAGGGCCGTCAGGCCGAGGTGCAGCACAAGCGCCGCCATGGACCAGGCCAGCAGTGCCCCCTTCGCGCCCAGTTCGAGCGGCGCGTCGAAGGCGACGCCCCGGCCCGCCTCCCGGGCCTGGGCGATCAGGTCCTGGTCCGGTCCCAGCCACACGCCGACCCGCCAGGCCAGCAGCGAGCCCAGCAGCCCGCCGAGCGCCATCCCGGCCACCAGCGGCACTCCCCCGCGCCGCCGCAGCAGGAAGACGACCAGCCCGCTCACCACGCCGAAGCCCAGGGCCAGCAGGGTGAAGGTGCCGTCGGCGCCCACCGCCTGCTCGCCCTCGGTGTCCTTGACGTAGACGACCCAGCTGTCGCCGGTCACGTCGCCCACGTACGCCACGCGCGGCGCCAGCCACCACCACAGCAGGCCCAGCAGCACCCCGCTGAGCGCCACCGCGACCGCCGTCACCACGGCTTCCCGCATCTCCGTCTTCATCCCGGGCCCGTCCTGCCCGTACCACCCGAGCCCGGTGTCCGCGGCATGCCCCGGCTTCCCCGGCCCGGCGTCCTTGGGCGTCGCCGCCGCGAGCTGCCCCGCGGCGGGCGACGACGGCGACTGACCCCGCCACCCGTCGGGCGAGGAGTGTTCGTGCGGCGGTGGTGGTGTCAGAGGTGCGCTCACCCTGCCCATCGTGCCAGGCTCCGCCCCGGCGTGTGTCACCGGACGGCGGCCCTGCGGTAGGCCCAGGTGGCGACGCCCAGCGAGAGCACCCCGACCACCCCGCACACGGCGAGGTCGCCGAGCACCAGCCCCCAGCCGGGCTGCGCCTCGAAGGTGCGGGCGAAGGCGTCCACCCCGTAGGTCGAGGGCAGCAGGTCCCGGGCGAGGCGCACCGCCTCGGGCATCCGCTCGGCCGGCAGCACCCCGAGCAGCAGCGCGGCGGACATGCCCAGCTGCCCCAGCAGGGTCGCCAGTTCCGGCCGCGGGGCGAGCAGGCCCAGCGCCGCCCCTAGCCCGGCGAGCGCGGCCCCGGCGAGCGGGATCACCGCGGCCAGCACCCACAGATGCGCCAGCGGCAGCCCGAACAGCACGCAGCCGAACACGGCCGTCACCACGGTCCCGGGCACGGTGAACGAGGCGTATGCGCCGGCCGCGCCCAGCACCACCGCGGCCGGCGGCACCGGCAGCGTGGCGTAGTGGTCGAGCCCGCCGCTCGCCCGCAGCTGCCCGAAGTACTGCGCCAGCAGGTTCAGCGCCACGAAGGCGACGACCAGCACCGAGGAGCCGGCGACCACCGCCCGCGCCTCGCCGCCGCCGTCGACGACCCCGCGCATCAGGATCATGATCCCGACCGACTGGAAGGTCGCCACGAACAGCAGCGGGATGCGCGCCACCCGCGCCCGGGACAGCTGCGCCCGGTACACGGCCGCCAGCGAGGGCCACAGCCGTGCCCGCGGACCGAGCTCGGCCGGCCGGCCGGCGGTCTCCTCCGCGGCCAGGACGCCGCCCGGCAGGACATCGGCGGGTACGACACTCACGTCGTGCTGCTCCCCTTCGCCAGAAGATGCGCTCGCAGGGTCCCCGGGAGGTGCGTCCGGTCCCGCCGAGGCGGTCGCCCTGTTCCGTACGGATGCCGTGCCGGGTGTGCTCACCGTGCCGCTCACGCCTTCACCAGCCCTCGCCGCACGGCTCCGCCGAGCGCCAGATAGACGTCCTCCAGGCTGGGCGTGGCCAGCGTGAAGTCGTCCAGGGCGGCGAAGGCGGCCCCGCCGGTGACGGTGGCGACGACCGTACGGGCCTCCTCGGGGGCGAGCCGCAGGGTCCACCGGCGGCCCGACTCGGCCGCCCGGTCCCGCAGCGCGGCGACCTCGGGCACGTGCAGCGGCGCGGCCTCGCGCCACACCAGCTCGACCCGGACCTCGCCGGCGACCTGCTCCTTCAGCCCGGCGGGGCTGTCGCAGGCGATGACCCGGCCCCGGTCGAGCACGGCGACGCGGTCGAGGACGGTCTCGGCCTCGATGACGTTGTGGGTGACCAGCAGCACCGTGGTGCCGTGCTCGGCGCGCCGCCGGTCGACGGCGGACCACACGGCGCGCCGCGCCACCGGGTCCATGCCGGTGGTGGGCTCGTCGAGCACCAGCAGGGGGCGCTCGCCCACCAGCGCGGCGGCGAAGCAGGCGAGCCGCCGCTGGCCGCCGGAGAGCTTGCGCAGCGGGCGGCCGGCCAGCGCGGTCAGGCCCAGCTCCTCCAGCACCGCGTCGCGCTCGGCCCGCGCCCGCCGGACGCCGAGGCCGCGCAGCCGTCCGGTGGTCTCGGCGGCGAGGGACACGGTCAGCTCGTCCAGCGCGGTGGACTCCTGGCCGAGGTAGGCGAGGATGCGGGAGGCGCGCTCGGGGTGGCGGACGATGTCGTGGCCGAGGATCTGAACCGTGCCGCGGTCGGGGCGCATAAGCCCGGTGAGCTGGCGCACCAGGGTGGACTTGCCGGCGCCGTTCGGCCCGAGCAGTCCGAAGATCTCCCCGCGCCGGATGTCGAGGTCCACGTCGTCGGTGGCCCTGACCTCGGGCGTCGCCGGCACCCCGCGGCGGCCGCGCGCCGCCGGGTAGGTCTTGGTCAGCCCGCGCACCGTGCACACGGCCTCACCGCCGTGCCGGAATGCCTGTGCCGCGCGCGTACTCACAAGGGACGAGACTACGGGGTCGGCGGGCCCGCCCGGTTTCCGGGGCGGAGGTTACTCGGCGGCCGCCGCCCGCTCGGTGCCGGTGCGCACGTCGATCTCTCGCCAGAATCCCGCACGGATGGCGTAACGGTCGCGCTCGTCGATCTGGTCGTCCTTGTGGGCGAGCAGGCCGAAGCGGGCGGCGTAGCGCAGCAGCTCGCCGTCGATGCGGTGCGGGATGCGCGGGTACATGCCGGACAGCCTCTGCAGGTGGCTCTGGTCGCCGAGACGTTCCACCCAGCGCCGGGCGAAGACCTGCCCCACCTCGTAGGGGTCGCCGCCGACGGTGGTGATGTCCTCCTCGCGGTCGGCCCACCGCTGCTCGGCGGTGGTGAGCTGGGCGAGCGTCGGCATGGACGCGGCCTCGGGGGGCTCGGTGACGGGCCGGTCCACCCAGCCCTTGTCGGAGGACCAGCGCAGGGTGGCGGAGGCGGGCGGCGCGGGCGGCGCGGCGGTGCCGGGGGCGCGCAGGGCGGCCAGGTCCTTCGGGGTGGGCACGGCCCTGGCCACCGGTGTGCGCTCCGCCGAGCCGTTGGACACGGCGGGCGCGGGGTGCGCGGCCGGCTGGGCGGCGCGTTCGGAGGCGGCGGGGAGCGCGGACTCGGGCAGCGGGGCGGAGAGGATCGCGGCGATCTCGGGGCGGGCGACGGGCGGGGGCGCGCACACCCCGCTGATGTCCTTGGCCCGTACCGCCTTGACGATCCAGGCCCGGTCGAGCACCCGGCGCTCGTCGGCCTCGGCGACCAGGTCCTCGGACTGGTTGTAGTCGCCGTCGGCGGCCTGCACGGCCCACAGGTGGACGGCGACGCCGTGCTCCTTGGCGGCCATCATGCCCGGCAGCAGGTCGCCGTCGCCGGTGACCAGCACGATGTCGGAGCAGGCGCGGTTGCGGGCCAGTTCGGTCAGCTCGGCGTGCATGGCGGCGTCCACGCCCTTCTGCGCCCAGCGGCCGTCACTGCGGGTGAGGGCGCCGAGCCGGACGGTGACCCGGGGCATCACGCGCAGCCGCCGGTGCTCGGGCTGCGGGACGCGGTCGGGCGCGCCGTCGAACCAGTAGATGCGCAGCAGCGGCTGCTGGGTGTCGGACTCGGCGCGTTCGCGCAGGCCCTGGATGAGAGCGGCGTGGTCCACGGTGATCCGGGACCGTGAGGGTTCCCCGGCGAGGAGACTTGCGGCGGCCCCCAGCAGATACCCGGCGTCCACCAGGACGATGCAGCGGTCCACGCGATCCACCCTCTTTCCGGGAGGTTTGCTTCGGGCTTGAGTCGAGTCTGCCCGACCGTGCCGGGGTTAACGGCTCGAACTCGATCTTCGGCGTGGCGTTTCCACACTTCCTCCCCCGACCGCACTTGTGACACACGGTAATTGTCCGACTCGCGCGCGTTATACGACTATGTGAACCTGGTTCCGGCCCTGGCCCCTAGATGAATGAGTCCAAGGGATCGCCTGCGGACATGAGACGAGGGCGTCCAACGTCG
>NZ_BAAAIZ010000022.1:70769-89059 GCF_039526425.1 Streptomyces thermospinosisporus | reverse complement strand
CCCGGCAGCCGGCGCGCCGGCGCGGCCGGTCCCGGCCGCGGCAGGGGGCGCGCGGCCCCACCGAGCAGAAAGCGGTTCATCGACTATCCGCGGCACGACAAGTACGGCTGGCGCCGCTGGGTGCCCTCCTGGAGGCTCGTCTCCGGTCTGGTCATCGCGTTCTTCGGCGGACTGATCGCCGTCGCGGGCATCGGGTACGCGATGGTGGGCACGCCCGAGGTCGCCAAGACGGCCACGGCCCAGAACAACGTCTACTACTGGGCCAACGGCGAGCAGATGGTCGCCACCGGCGGTGAGCGCAACCGGCAGATCGTCAGCCTCGCGCAGATCCCGGAGGAGATGCAGAAGGCGGTCATCTCCCAGGAGAACAAGACGTTCTACAGCGACAGCGGCATCGACCCCAAGGGCATCGCCCGCGCCGTGTTCAACATGGCCCGCGGCGGCGAGACCCAGGGTGGTTCGACGATCACCCAGCAGTACGTGAAGAACGCGATGCTGGAGGACCAGTCCCAGACGCTCACCCGGAAGTTCAAGGAGATCCTGGTCTCCATCAAGGTGGGCGCCACGATGGACAAGGACACGATCCTCGAGGGCTACCTGAACTCGGCCTACTACGGCCGTGGCGCCTACGGGATCGAGGCCGCCGCCCGCGCCTACTTCAACAAGCGGGCCATCGATCTGAACCCGGGCCAGTGCGCCTTCCTGGCGGCGGTGCTCAAGGGCGCCACCTACTACGACCCGGCCGGGGCGACCTCCATCGACCCGGTCGGCGCCACACCTGAGAAGAACAGGAAGCGTGCCCTGCTCCAGATGCAGGACACGCTGGACAAGATGGTCGAGTACGGGCATCTCGACCCCGAGGTGCGGGCCAAGTACACCAAGCTGCCCAAGGTGCAGAGCCCGCGGTCCAACACCGCGCTGAGCGGCCAGATCGGCTACCTGGTGGACCTCGCCAAGAGCTACATCGTCACGCACAGCGACGAGACCGGCATCACCGCCGAGGACCTGCAGCGGGGCGGCTACTCGATCTACACCACCTTCGACAAGAAGAAGGTGAAGGCGCTCGAGGACTCGGTCAAGAAGGTCTACAAGGAGAACATCGACGAGAAGAAGCGCCCGGAGACGGACACCCACGTCCAGTTCGGCGGCGCCTCCGTGAACCCCGAGAGCGGCGCGATCGAGGCCATCTACGGCGGTGCGGACGCGACCAAGCACTTCACCAACAACGCCGATGTGACCGGCGCCCAGGTCGGTTCGACCTTCAAGCCGTTCGTGCTGGCGGCGGCCATGAAGTGGGGGGTGAGGGACCCGGACCTCGACCCGGATCAGGCGCAGGACGAACGCACCGTCGTCTCGCCCAAGAGCCTGTACCCGGGCAAGAACAAGCTCAAGATCAAGAACTACGACGGGTCGATCTGGCGGAACGAGAAGGGCGAGGAGTGGCTGCAGGTCAATGACGGCAACGTCTCCTACGGCCGGCCGCCGGAGTACAAGATCGACCTGCGGAACGCGATGCGGGAGTCGGTGAACTCCTCCTTCGTGCAGCTCGGCATGGACGTCGGCCTGGACAAGGTGAAGGAGGCCGCGGTGGACGCCGGCGTGCTGGAGAGCAGCCTTGCCGGTACGGACTACCCGTCCTTCTCCATCGGTACCTCCAGCCCCAGCGCCATCCGCATGGCGGGCGCCTACGCCACCTTCGCCGCCTCCGGTGAGCAGCGCGAGCCGTTCTCGGTGAAGAAGATCACCAGCAAGGACGGCACGCTCTTCACCCACAAGACGGTGACCAAGCAGGCCTTCGAGGAGAACGTGGCCAACAACGTCACGGACGTCCTGAAGACCGTCGTCGAGAAGGGCACCGGTACCAACGCGCAGCTGCCCGGCCGCGAGGTGGCCGGCAAGACCGGTACCACGGACGGCAACAAGTCCGCCTGGTTCGTCGGGTACACCCCGCAGCTGTCCACCGCGATCAGCATGTTCCGTTACCCCGACGACGAGAGCATCAAGAACCGCACCTTCCTCGAGATGTTCGGCACGGGCGGGCAGAAGAAGATCCACGGTGCCTCGTTCCCGTCCGAGATCTGGGCGGACTACATGGGCGATGCGCTGAAGAACGAGCCGGTGGAGCGGTTCCCGACCCCCGAGCCCATCGGTGAGATCGTCAACGACGAGCCCTCCCCGACTCCCACGCCGACGCAGTCGGAGACCGAGGAGCCGACCCCGACGGCGCCCGCGTCGCCGACTGAGACCGTCCCGGATCCGAGTCCCACTCAGACCGAGACGTGTCGGCCGTTCGACTTCAACTGCGATGACGAGAACACGGGCGGCAACAACCAGGGAGGCGCGGACAACGGCGGAACGGACGGTGGTGTGAGCGAATCACCGGATCCCACCGAGACCCTTCCCGGAGGGAACAACAGAGGTAATGGCAACGGCGGCGGCGGGCTCTTCGGAGGCCGGACCGACGAATAGACCGCTGGACCGCCCTTCGCCCGGCTTGAGCGTTTCACGTGAAACGCCCCGCCGTTTCACGTGAAACGTGGGCCGTCGTACCGCTCGGGTACGGCGGCCCTCGTCGTTTCCCCGGACTCGTACGGCAGGATGTGCGGCATGCCCAGTGGAGTATCGAAGCAAGCGAGCGCCCACGAGCGGGACCTGGTACGCCCCACGGCTGAGGACGAGGTCGCCGCGGCCGGCAGTGAACTGATCGGCGGCCCGCTCGGGCGGCATGCGCTGCTCGGGACCTCCTGGTGGACCCCGGTCCGGGTGATCGCCCTGGTGGCGATCGGCATGTTCACCCTCGGCCTGGTGCAGAAGGCGCCCTGCTACAACGGCGCCTGGTTCTTCGGAGCCAGCTCCCAGTACACCCACGCGTGCTACTCGGACATCCCGCACCTGTACCAGGGGCGCGGCTTCGCCGACGGACTGCTGCCGTACTTCGACCAGCTCCCCGGCGACATGCAGTTCCTGGAGTACCCGGTGCTGACCGGCCTGTTCATGCAGGTCGCCGCCTGGCTCTCACCGGGCGGCGGCAGCATCCAGGACCAGGAGCAGACGTACTGGCTGGTCAACGCCGGGATGCTCATGGCGTGCGCGGCGGTCATCGCCGTCTGCGTCACCCGCACCCACGCGCGGCGGCCCTGGGACGGCCTGCTGGTGGCGCTGGCCCCCGCCTTCGCCCTCACCGCGACGATCAACTGGGACCTGCTGGCGGTGGCGCTGACGGCCGCGGCGATGCTGATGTGGTCGCGAGGCCGCGCCCTGGCCTTCGGAGTCCTGCTGGGCCTCGCCACGGCCGCCAAGCTCTATCCCGTGCTGCTCCTCGGGCCCCTGCTGGTGCTGTGCTGGCGAGCGGGACGGTGGCGGGAATACGCGACGGCCCTCGGCGGCGCGATCGTCGCCTGGACCGTCGTGAACGGGCCGGTGATGCTCTTCGCCTTCGACGGCTGGTCGAAGTTCTACACGTTCAGCCAGGAGCGGGGCGTCGACTTCGGCTCCTTCTGGCTGATCCTGGCCCAGAACTCGTCCGATCCGCTGAGCACCGACACCGTCAACACGCTCGCCACCCTGCTGATGCTGCTCTGCTGCGCCGGCGTGGCCGCGCTCGCGCTCATGGCCCCCCGGCGGCCGCGGTTCGCGCAGCTCGCCTTCCTGATCGTCGCGGCGTTCATCCTCACCAACAAGGTCTACTCACCGCAGTACGTCCTGTGGCTGGTGCCGCTCGCCGCCCTCGCGCGGCCCAGGTGGCGGGACTTCTTGATCTGGCAGGCCTGCGAGGTGATGTACTTCCTGGGCATCTGGATGTACCTCGCCTACACGACCAGCGGCGACGCCCACAAGGGCCTGCCGACCGACGGCTATCACTGGGCGATCGGGGTGCATCTGCTGGGCACGGTCTACCTGTGCGCCATGGTCGTGCGCGACATCCTCATGCCGGAACGCGATCCGGTGCGCCGTGCCGGTGACGACGACCCCTCCGGCGGTGTGCTCGACGGCGCTGAGGACGTGTTCGGGCTCGGTCCGGCGGTCCATCACGCCCGTCACGCCGCCCGCCTCGAGGGGGCACGCGTCGAGTGGGGCGGACCGGGAGCCACGGGCGGCACGGCCGGTTCGCTCTGAGCGAACCGCACATGGCGGAAAAGGAGCCTCGCCGTCCGGCGGGGCCCCTTCAGTGGTTCCGGGATGTGCTCAGCGGTCGACCAGACGGTCGAACTGCGTGGTGGTGTGCCGGAGATGGGCCACCAGCTCGTCGCCCACCTTGGGCTCGGGCGCGTCCGCCGGCACGAACAGGATCGACACCTGCATGTGCGGCGGCTCGGCGAACCAGCGCTGCTTCCCGCCCCAGACGAACGGCGAAAGGTTCCGGTTGACCGTGGCCAGACCGGCGCGGGCGACACCCTTGGCGCGCGGCATGACGCCGTGCAGCGCCTTGGGGGCCTCGAGACCCACCCCGTGCGACGTTCCGCCCGCCACGACCACCAGGAAGCCGTCGGAGGTGGCCTTCTGCTGCCGGTAGCCGAACCGGTCCCCCTTGGCGACGCGGGTGACGTCCAGGACCGCTCCGCGGTACTCGGTGGCCTCGTGGTCGCCCAGCCACAGCCGTGTACCGATCCGGGCGCGGAACCGGGTCTGCGGGAACTGCTGCTGCAGCCGGGCGAGTTCCTCCGCCTTGAGGTGGCTGACGAACATCGTGTGCAGCGGGAGCCGGGCCGCGCGCAGCCGGTCCATCCAGCCGATGACCTCCTCGACGGCGTCCGAGCCGTCGGTGCGGTCCAGCGGCAGATGGATGGCGAACCCTTCCAGCCGCACGTTCTCTATGGCCGCGTGCAACTGGGGCAGATCCTGCTCGGTGACGCCGTGCCGCTTCATCGAGGACATCACCTCGATGACCACCCGGGCGCCGACCAGGCCGTAGACGCCGTCGACCGACGACACCGAACGGATGACGCGGTCGGGCAGCGGCACGGGCTCCTCGCCCCGCCGGTAGGGAGTCAGGACCAGCAGGTCACCACCGAACCAGTCCTTCATCCGGGCGGCCTCGTACGTCGTGCCGACGGCCAGCAGGTCCGCGCCCAGCCGTGTGACCTCTTCTGCCAGCCGCTCGTGGCCGAAGCCGTAGCCGTTGCCCTTGCAGACCGGGACCAGCCCGGGGAACTGCTCCTGCACGTGCTTGTGGTGCGCCCGCCAGCGCGCGGTGTCGACGTAGAGCGTGAGCGCCATGGCCGGACCTGGAACCTTTCTCGTGGCTGCGGTGTATCAGGAATATGGGAACTGTCGAAGCGGTGGAAGCGGTCGGAGCGACGAGGCCGGGGTCAGCGGCGCGACATGTAGATGTCGAGCGCCTTGTGGAGCAGCTTGTTGAGCGGGAAGTCCCACTCGCCGAGGTACTCGGCGGCCTGGCCGCCCGTGCCCACCTTGAACTGGATCAGACCGAAGAGGTGATCGGTCTCGTCCAGCGAGTCGGAGATGCCGCGCAGGTCGTAGACGGTGGCGCCGAGCGCGTAGGCGTCGCGCAGCATCCGCCACTGCATCGCGTTCGAGGGCCGGACCTCGCGCCCGATGTTGTCCGAGGCGCCGTAGGAGTACCAGACGTGCCCGCCGACGATCAGCATCGTCGCCGCGGAGAGGTTGACCCCGTTGTGCCGGGCGAAGTACAGCCGCATGCGGTTGGGGTCCTCGTTGTTGAGGGCCGTCCACATGCGCTGGAAGTACGACAGCGGGCGGGGCCGGAAGTGGTCGCGCACCGCGGTGATCTCGTACAGGCGCTGCCACTCGGGCAGGTCCTCGTAACCGCCCTGGACGACCTCGACGCCGGCCTTCTCGGCCTTCTTGATGTTGCGGCGCCACAGCTGGTTGAAGTTCTTGTGGACCTCTTCCAGGGAGCGGTTGGCCAGCGGCACCTGGAAGACGTACCGGGGCTGGACGTCACCGAAGCCGGCGCCGCCGTCCTCCCCCTGCTGCCAGCCCATGCGGCGCAGCTTGTCGGCCACCTCGAAGGCACGGGGCTCGATGAAGTCGGCCTCCAGATCGCGCAGACGCTTCACGTCCGGGTCCTGGATGCCCTTCTTGATGGTCGCCGCCTCCCAGCGGCGAATGATCACCGGCGGGCCCATCTTCACGGAGAAGGCGCCCTGCTGCTTCAGGTGCGCCAGCATCGGCTCGATCCACTCCTGAAGATTGGGCGCGAACCAGTTGATGACCGGCCCCTCGGGCAGATACGCGAGATACCGCTTGATCTTGGGCAGCTGCCGGTACAGCACCAGTCCGACGCCGACCAGCTCGCCGGTGCGGTCGTCGAACCAGCCGAGATTCTCCGACCGCCACTCCGCCTTCACGTCCGCCCAGGCCGGGACCTGCATGTGACTCGCCGACGGCAGGCTCTGGATGTACGCCAGATGCTGCTCGCGACTGATGGTCCTCAGGGTCAGGCTCATTCGGGGCGCTCCTCGGGCTGGTGTGTCCCCATGGGTTCAGGGGCTCCGGCTCTCGCGCGAAGCCTACTGCGCCCGGGAGCGGCCCGGCGGGGCGCACGGCCCCTTCGCCCCGGCCCGTCGGGGCCGGGGCGTACACCGGATTTTCGGAGCGGGAGTGCCTGGCGTCAGTCGAAGACCCCACCGAAGAGGCCGCCGTGCGCCATGCCCAGGAAGAAGCCGACCGCGGATGCGCCGAGGCCCACGATCAGGCCGAAGCGCGCACGCGTCGTCTCCGAGATCCACTGCCCGTACGCACCGGTGAGAATGCCCACCAGGCCGGTCCAGGAGCTGAGCAGGTGCAGATCGTCGAACATCGCCGAGATGAAGGACGTGAGTCCCAGCACCAGGGTCACCGCGAGCAGGGCGTCCTGGACCGGATGGGGCTTGCCGTCCGTGGCGAAGAGTCCACCGCCGGCGGTGTTGGGTCGCATTGCCTGTGCCATGGGGCACCTCCTGCGAAAAACGGCGCATCGTAGCGCCATACACACCCGATGTGTACAGATTGACGGCCTGCCCGGACGGATTTCAACCGGAAGGCACTGTGCGGGTACTCTGTAGCGTCTGCACCGGTGTCTGTCCGGACAGCCAGGGAAGCGACCCGCCCCCGCGCTGGGGCAAGGGACCCGTGAGTCCACGGTCCGTCCCGCCGACCTGGGAAAACCGCCGCCCGACGTCGATTGTCAGTGGCGGCTGTTTTACTGACAGGCATCGTTGCGCAACGCATCACGACCCTCCTGCCACGGAACGCCCGTGGCCGCTGAGTCCAAAGGAGGTGGGTTCCACATGCGTCACTACGAGGTGATGGTCATCCTCGACCCCGATCTCGAGGAGCGCGCTGTCTCCCCGCTGATCGAGAACTTCCTTTCCGTCGTCCGTGACGGTGGCGGAAAGGTCGAGAAGGTCGACACCTGGGGCCGTCGTCGTCTCGCGTACGAGATCAAGAAGAAGCCCGAGGGCATCTACTCGGTCATCGACCTGCAGGCCGAGCCTGCGGTCGTCAAGGAGCTCGACCGCCAGATGAACCTGAACGAGTCGGTCCTCCGGACCAAGGTCCTCCGCCCCGAGACCCACTGAGCATCCCGCTCAGCTGATCTCGGGACACGAGTAGCAGCAAGCAGCCAGCAGCAAACCCGCCGAGAGGTTCACCCATGGCAGGCGAGACCGTCATCACGGTCGTCGGCAATCTTGTCGACGACCCCGAGCTGCGCTTCACCCCGTCCGGTGCGGCCGTCGCGAAGTTCCGTGTCGCGTCCACTCCCCGCACCTTCGACCGTCAGACGAACGAGTGGAAGGACGGCGAGAGCCTGTTCCTGACCTGCTCGGTCTGGCGTCAGGCGGCGGAGAACGTCGCCGAGTCCCTCCAGCGAGGCATGCGCGTGATCGTGCAGGGCCGGCTGAAGCAGCGGTCCTACGAGGACCGTGAGGGCATCAAGCGCACGGTCTACGAGCTGGACGTCGACGAGGTCGGCGCCAGCCTGCGCAACGCCACGGCCAAGGTCACCAAGACCACGGGCCGCGGTGGCCAGGGTGGTTACGGCGGCGGAGGCCAGCAGGGCGGCGGCTGGGGCGGTGGCCCCGGTGGCGGCCAGCAGGGCGGCGGCGCTCCTGCCGACGACCCGTGGGCGACCGGCGCTCCCGCCGGCGGCCAGCAGGGTGGCGGCGGCTGGGGCGGCGGCTCCGGCGGCGGTGGCGGCTACTCGGACGAGCCCCCCTTCTAGGGCGGGCCGTTACCCCACACTTCTTGATCACACAGGAGAATCACCATGGCGAAGCCGCCTGTGCGCAAGCCGAAGAAGAAGGTCTGCGCATTCTGCAAGGACAAGGTCACGTACGTGGACTACAAGGACACGAACATGCTGCGGAAGTTCATTTCCGACCGCGGCAAGATCCGTGCCCGCCGCGTGACCGGCAACTGCACGCAGCACCAGCGTGACGTCGCCACGGCCGTGAAGAACAGCCGTGAGATGGCGCTGCTGCCCTACACCTCCACCGCGCGATAAGGGAAGGGTGACCGACTCATGAAGATCATCCTTACCCACGAGGTCTCCGGCCTCGGTGCCGCGGGCGACGTCGTCGACGTCAAGGACGGTTACGCTCGCAACTACCTGATCCCGCGGAAGCTCGCTATCCGCTGGACCAAGGGTGGCGAGAAGGACGTCGAGCAGATCCGCCGTGCTCGCAAGATCCACGAGATCCACACCATCGAGCAGGCCAACCAGGTGAAGGCCCAGCTCGAGGGCGTCAAGGTCCGCCTCGCGGTCCGTTCCGGCGAGGCCGGTCGTCTCTTCGGTTCCGTCACCCCGGCCGACATCGCTTCGGCGATCAAGGAAGCGGGTGGCCCCGAGGTCGACAAGCGCCGCATCGAGCTCGGTGCGCCCATCAAGACCCTGGGCTCGCACGAGACGTCCGTGCGTCTGCACCCCGAGGTTGCCGCCAAGGTCAACATCGAGGTCGTCGCGGCCTGATCGCTGCGCTCACTGACACGGTGAGCAAGGGGGCCGCACCCACTCCGGGTGCGGCCCCCTTGTCGTAGGCGTGACGCGCAAGGTGTCCGCCCCTGCGGCCCCTGCGGCCGAGGGGCGGACGGCCCCGGCGCCCGCGTCGAGCACGGTGTTTCACGTGAAACAGCGCCGCCGTTGAACGTCAGCGGGTGGCGCCGGTCGTTCAGCGGGTGGCCCCGGTGACGAGCCAGCGGCCGGAGCGGCTGCGGAGCCACAGCGTGAGCATCCGGACGGTCATCATCAGCGTCATGGCGGCCCACAGCGCGGTGAGCCCTCCGCCCAGCACCGGCACCAGCAGGGCGACCGGGGTGAAGACCGCCAGGGTCAGCAGCATGGCCCAGGCGAGGTACGGCCCGTCGCCGGCGCCCATCAGGACGCCGTCCAGGACGAAGACGATGCCGGAGATCGGCTGGGAGAGCGCCACGATGACCAGGGCGGGCAGCGCGGCCTCCTTCACGGCGGAGTCGCTGGTGAACAGCGGCAGGAACACCGGCCGGGCCAGCACCACCAGCACACCCAGGACGACCCCGACCGCGATGCCCCACTCCACCATGCGGCGGCAGACGTCACGGGCGCCCTGGGCGTCCCCGGCGCCCAGGTAGCGCCCGATGATGGCCTGCCCGGCGATCGCGATGGCGTCCAGCGCGAAGGCGAGCAGGCTCCACAGGGAGAGGATGATCTGATGGGCCGCGATGTCGGTGTCGCCGAGCCGCGCGGCCACGGCGGTGGCGATCATCAAAATGGCCCTGAGGGAGAGCGTGCGGACCAGCAGCGGCGCGCCCGCCTGGGCGGAGGCTCTGATCCCGGCCGCGTCCGGGCGCAGCGAGGCGCCGTGCCTGCGGGCACCGCGCACCACCACGACCAGGTAGACCGCGGCCATGCCGCTCTGCGCGATGACCGTGCCCCAGGCGGATCCGGCGATGCCCAGTCCGGCGCCGTAGACCAGCACGGCGTTGAGAACGCCGTTGGCGACGAAGCCGCCGACGGCGACATAGAGGGGCGTCTTGGTGTCCTGCAGTCCGCGCAGCACACCGGTCGCGGCCAGGACGACCAGCATGGCGGGTATGCCGAGTGCGGAGATCCGCAGATAGGTGGTCGCGTACGGGGCCGCCGTGTCCGAGGCGCCGAAGAGCTCCACCAGGCCGGGGGAGGTGGGGAGCACGACGGCGACGACGACGGCGCCGAGCAGGAGCGCCAGCCAGATGCCGTCCATGCCCTGGCGGATGGCTGCCGGAAGGTCGCCCGCCCCCACGCGCCGGGCGACGGCGGAGGTGGTGGCGTAGGCCAGGAAGACGAAGACGCTCACGGCGGTCATGAGAAGGGCCGACGCGACCCCGAGGCCGGCGAGCTGTGCCGTGCCGAGGTGGCCGACGATCGCACTGTCGGCCATCACGAACAGGGGCTCGGCGACGAGGGCGCCGAAGGCGGGAACGGCCAGCGTGACGATCTCACGGTCGTGCTGTCGCCGGGCGGCGCGGGGGCGCGCGGGGGCCTGTGTCATGCGCACCAATCTAATCGTCCACAGGTAAGAGATGCAAAGCATCGGTGCCCCTTACCGATGTGCACAGGGTACGTGTCTGGGTGTGTCGTCCGAGGTGATCTTGAGCCGACCGGGGAAGTTTTTCTTCTGCACAGCCGGTGGATGGCAAAAGTGCAGGTCAAGTGCATTCTTGCGGAGATCGGCCGAGCTTGTTCACAGGGCTGTCCACCGGGTCGTGCACAGGTTTCGAGGAGTTGTCCACAGCATTGGGGCCGTCGTCCACATGGCCTGTGGATAACCAGATTGGCTGACGGTGCCGACGGGCCTACGGTGGTCCGGCGCCTGCTCCGTCCGCCGGTTCCCAAAGCACCGCAAAACCGGCGCGTCACAACCGGAGTTGGGCGTCTTATGTGTCAGTGCCGTGCCGTAGAAATGAGGGGCACGGCGAGGTCCGCTCGCCGGACGGGAGGAGGTGGCTCGGTGAGCATTTCCGAGCCCTTGGACGACCCGTGGGCCGACAGCCCCAGCGATCGTCTCCCCGCCTCCCGCCGCCGTGACGACTCGGGCCGCGGCCGGGACGAACAGCACGAGCGCGGCCGGGACGGCGGGATGTGGGACGGCGGGGGTGCCGCCTTCGAGCGGGTCCCGCCGCAGGATATCGAGGCAGAGCAGTCCGTGCTGGGCGGCATGCTGCTGTCCAAGGACGCCATCGCCGACGTCGTGGAGATCCTCAAGGGCCACGACTTCTACAAGCCGGCCCACGAGACGATCTTCACGGCCGTGCTCGACGTGTATGCGCGAGGGGAGCCGGCCGACCCCATCACCATCGCCGCGGAGCTCACCAAGCGCGGCGAGATCAACAAGGTCGGCGGGGCCTCCTATCTGCACACCCTGGTGCAGATGGTGCCCACCGCGGCCAACGCCGCGTACTACGCGGAGATCGTGCACGAGCGTGCCGTGCTGCGCCGCCTGGTGGAGGCGGGCACACGCATCACCCAGATGGGATACGCGGCCGACGACGACGTCGACGAGATCGTCAACCGGGCGCAGGCCGAGATCTACGCGGTCACCGAGCAGCGCACCAGCGAGGACTATCTGCCGCTCGGCGACATCATGGAGGGCGCGCTCGACGAGATCGAGGCGATCGGCTCGCGCAGCGGCGAGATGACCGGTGTGCCCACGGGCTTCACCGACTTCGACTCGCTCACCAACGGCCTCCACCCCGGGCAGATGATCGTCATCGCCGCGCGTCCGGCGATGGGCAAGTCGACGCTGGCGCTGGACTTCGCGCGGGCGGCGGCCATCAAGCACAACCTGCCGAGCGTCATCTTCTCGCTCGAGATGGGCCGCAACGAGATCGCCATGCGCCTGCTCTCGGCGGAGGCGCGGGTCGCCCTGCACCACATGCGGTCCGGCACGATGACCGACGAGGACTGGACGCGGCTGGCGCGCCGGATGCCCGATGTGTCGGCGGCGCCGCTCTACATCGACGACTCCCCGAATCTGTCGATGATGGAGATCCGCGCCAAGTGCCGCCGTCTGAAGCAGCGCAACGACCTCAGGCTCGTCGTCATCGACTACCTCCAGCTGATGCAGTCCGGCGGCTCCAAGCGGGCCGAGAGCCGTCAGCAGGAGGTCTCGGACATGTCCCGCAACCTCAAGCTGCTCGCCAAGGAGCTGGAGATCCCGGTCATCGCGCTCTCCCAGCTGAACCGTGGCCCCGAGCAGCGCACGGACAAGAAGCCGATGGTCTCCGACCTGCGTGAGTCCGGCTCCATCGAGCAGGACGCCGACATGGTCATCCTGCTGCACCGCGAGGACGCCTACGAGAAGGAGTCCCCCCGCGCGGGCGAGGCCGACCTGATTGTCGCCAAGCACCGCAACGGCCCCACCGCCACCATCACGGTCGCCTTCCAGGGCCACTACTCCCGCTTCGTGGACATGGCCCAGACCTGACCGTGGCCGGTGCGGGTTCCCAGTCAGAGGGAGGTCGGCTTGTCAGCGAAGAGTCTTCGCCATCACCCGTTCCCTCACCCCGTCGGGGGATACGAGGCCCCCGACCTCTCCGGAAAAGTCGAACCCGTGGCGTTGGTACAGCGTCACGGCAGGCTCGTTGCCCGGGATCACCGCCAGTCTCAGCGTCGTGGCGCCCCACCGCCGGGCCCACGCCTCGACCTCCGCGACCAGGAGGTCTCCGACGCCGCAGCCCCGGGCCACGGGGCTGACCCATACCGATCTCAACTCACAGGTGTCGCCGTCCACAGGAAGCCCGCTGGCCATGCCTACCGCCTGCCCGCGCAGGAACGCGACGAGGTTGTGCGCCTCCGGCATGGCCAGACGCGCACGCCACCGCTCCTCCCCACCGCAGGGCCAGTCCTCGAGCCGGGACTTGAAGGAGCGCGGAGCCTCAGTCAGCGCAGCAAGACGAACGTCCCGCCACAACGGCCAGTCGTCAGTCGTGAGAACCCGTAAGTGCACCACGCGGACGAGTCTGCCGGGCTGTCTCAGGAGGGTCCAGCTTCGCCTCGCTGTGGGAAGCACGGTGCTGCGGACGACCCAGGCGCCTTGCTCCTCCGGTTCAGCCCCGGGTGCAGCGAGCGAGGGCGGCACGGACCCGGTCGAGTCCCTCCGCTCTCCAGTGATCCCGGTCGGGCATCTGGTCGTCCCCGCGCCAGCGCCAGGCCGAGAACAGCGCCCAGTTGAGGGCGCGACACAGGCGAGTCAGGCGGGGGTCGGCTGCCGCGTAGTGGGCTTCCACTTCCTCCGGCGCATGGGCGAGGTCGAACTCGATGGGGCCGCGGCAGCATGTGGCGAGGTCCACGAAGAGCGGGCCTTTCCCGGTGTTGAGAAGGTTGCCGGGGTGGGGCTCGCCGTGCAGCAGCTGATCGCCGGTTCCGTTGCCGCTGATCGTCGCGCTCAGCTCGGCGAGGGTGTCACGGAGGAATGTCCGGTCGCCGTCGGACAGCTCGGGTGACCGCTGCCGGTCGGTCACCTCTCGCAGCGCCGCGGAGACCCGGTCGGTGACATGCGGTGTGTCCAGGCCGACCCGGCGCAGGGCGGCATGGTGCCGCATGAGCACGTCCGCATAGTCGGCCGGCTCGATCCCGCGTCCAACGGGTTCGTAGTAGGTCCACAGCGAGACGGCGAAGGCATCCCGCACATGGACCCGAGGTTCGACGCGAGGATCGAGCCCGGCCACCGGTGCGCCGGCCTCGGCGAGACGGCGGGCCACGTCCACTTCGAACCTCGTCTCAGCCAGCTGCTGCGAACGCGCGACCCGGGCGAGAACATCGCAGGGGACCAGACGCAGCGCCACGCGATCCGAGTTGTGCACGACGACGGCGTCGTCGACCCGAAGGCCCAGCTCCGCGACGGTCGCCCGCCCCGCCGCGACTGCTCGGCCGAGTTCCGCCGGCTCCATGATCTCTCCCGTCGTTGGGTACGTGTACACCCTTGCTGGTGAACTGAGGTCATGACGACACCTCAGGAAGAACTTCTGCCCGGCACGCGGCGGGCGCTGCTGCATCGGATTGCCGTCGCTCAGGCGGAGGGGCGAGCACCGTCACTCGTCGCGACGGTGGTGCGCGGCGGTGCGGCCGTGTGGTCGGGGGCGCGTACGGCGGTGGAGGGGGCGGCCGCGGACGAGCATGTGCAGTACCGGATCGGTTCCATCACCAAGACCTTCACCGCCGTGCTGGTGCTGCGGCTGCGGGACGAGGGAGTGCTGGACCTCGGGGATCCCCTGGAGAAGCACCTCCCCGGGACCGGGGTGGGGGAGGCGACCATCGCCCAACTGCTGGCGCACGCCGGTGGACTGGCCGCCGAGACGCCGGGGCCGTGGTGGGAGCGCACCCCGGGATCTCTCCGCCCCGAGCTGGCCGATGTGCTGGGCGAGCGGCCGCTGGTGCATCCGGTGGGGCGCCGGTTCCACTACTCGAACCCCGGCTACGCGTTGCTGGGCGCGTTGGTGGAGAAGGTGCGGGGTGCCTCCTGGGAAGAGGTGCTTCGGCGGGAAGTGCTCGAACCCCTGGGCCTGAGTCGCACGAGCGTGCATCCGATGGCGCCGTATGCGGAGGGCTGGGCCGTGCATCCCTGGGCGGATGTGCTGCTGCCGGAGCCGGCCGAGGACGTCGGACGGATGGCGCCCGCCGGACAACTGTGGTCCACCACCGCGGACTTGGCGCGCTTCGCGTCCTTCCTGATGAACGGTGACGAGCGGGTGCTGAGCGCGGAGTCCGTGCGGGAGATGAGGACGCCCGCGGCGGCGGTCGAGGCCGCCGATGTGGCCGGCGGGTACGCGTACTGCCTCGGGATGGAGATCCGGCATCAGGACGGACGGACCCTCGTCGGCCACTCCGGGTCTCTGCCGGGCTTCCTCGCCAGTCTTGCGATCAGCGTGGAGGACGACGTGGCCGCGGTCGTCCTGGCCAACTGCACATCCGGACCTGCGGTGTCCGGGGCCACTGCCGATCTCGTCCGGATCGTGGCCGAGGCGGAGCCGCGCATCCCCGCGCCCTGGAAGCCCCTGCGGGAGGCCGATCCGGCGGTGCTGGAGCTGGTGGGACAGTGGTACTGGGGCACGCACCCCTTCGCCCTGCGGCTCATCGGCGACGGCCTGATCTCGCTGGGGCCGCTGAGCGGCAGTGGCCGCCGCTCACGCTTCCGTTCCAACGGGGACGGCACCTGGACGGGGCTCGAGGGCTACTACGCCGGTGAACTTCTCAAGCCCGTGCGCAGGCCGGACGGATCCGTGAGCCATCTCGACCTCGGGTCGTTCGTATTCACGCGGCTGCCCTATGACGAGACCGCGCCGGTGCCGGGAGGTGTCGATCCCGAGGGGTGGCGGGGGATCGGTTAGCCGGCGATCGGAAGAACCCAGGAGCGGGCCGGGGGCTGTTTCACGTGAAACAGCCCCCGGCCCATCTCGTCCAGCTCTCCTAGAGCGCGAGCTTGAAGCCCACGTGTGACGCCACGAAGCCGAGACGCTCGTAGAAGCGGTGGGCGTCGGTGCGGGTGTTGTCGGAGGTCAGCTGGACCAGCCGGCAGCCCTGACGGCGGGACTCCTCGATGGCCCACTCGATGAGCCGGGACCCCAGGCCGCTGCCCCGCTCGTCGGCATGGACGCGGACGCCTTCGATGATCGACCGCGTGGAGCCACGACGGGACAGGCCGGGAATGATCGTGAGCTGCAGGGTGCCGATGACCCGTCCCTCCCGGACGGCGACGACCAGATGCTGGTTGGGATCGGTGCGGAGCCGTTCGAACGCGGTGAGGTAGGGGCCGAGGTCGTCCGGCGACTCGCGCTGGGCGCCCAGGGGGTCGTCGGCGAGTATGCCGACGATGGCGGGGATGTCGTCGGCGATTGCGGTGCGTATCTCAAGATCTCCCATGCCGCGCAGCGTACGCGCCCCGGCAAGGCCTCAGGCGGGCACAGGTGCCTTGAGGGTTTCGACGGCGCGGACCAGAGGGGCCAGCTCGGGGTTCTTCGCGGCTTCGTCCAGGGCCTGGCGCAGGGCGGCGTCATTGGTCGGCCGGGCTTCCTCCAGCAGCTTCAGACCGGCCTCGGTGACGTTGGTGTAGATGCCGCGCCGGTCCGTGGGGCACAGATAGCGCTCCAGCAGACCCCGCTCCTCGAGCCGGGTGACCAGGCGGGTGGTGGCGCTCTGGCTGAGGACCACCGCGTCGGCGACCTGCTTCATCTGCAGATGGCCGCCCGGGCCGTCGTGCTGCCGGCTCAGCACGTCGAGCAGGGAGTACTCGCGCACGCTCAGCCCGTGCCGGGACTGCAGTGCGCGCTCGATGTGCGCCTCGATCCTCCCGTGCAGCAGGGAGAGGGCGCACCAGCCCTGGGCCAGGGCGGTGAGGGCGGGGTCCGTGGCGGTCATGGGCGTTTCCTCCGTCCAAGGGCGGCTGCATCCCAGGATAGAGCAGGCACGCAATAGCCCGCGCTTGCAAATAAAGCGCGTCTGCAACTATTGTCGGAGCGCGTAAAGAGCTCCTGCAATGTTCTGGAAGGTCTCGTCTTATGCCTCTAGCGCTGCTGGCCCTCGCGATCGGGGCCTTCGGGATCGGAACCACCGAGTTCGTGATCATGGGACTGCTGCCCGAGGTCGCACAGGACTTCGGGGTCTCCATCCCCACCGCCGGTTACTCGGTGACCGGATACGCCCTCGGCGTCGTGCTCGGTGCGCCGCTGATGACCGCCCTCGGCACCAAGGTCTCGCGCAAGCGGATGCTGATGCTGCTGATGGGCCTGTTCATCGCCGGCAACCTGCTCTCGGCGCTGGCCCCCGTCTTCGGCGTCATGCTGACCGGACGCGTGGTGGCCTCACTGGCCCACGGCGCCTTCTTCGGCATCGGTTCGGTCGTCGCGGCGGACCTGGTCGCCCCCGACAAGAAGGCCGGAGCCATCGCCATGATGTTCACCGGCCTCACCGTCGCCAATGTCGTCGGAGTCCCGCTCGGCACCTTCGTCGGCCAGGCGGCCGGCTGGCGCGTCACCTTCGGCATCGTCGCCGCGCTCGGTGTCGTCGGACTCCTCGGTGTCGCCCGGCTCGTCCCCGAGATGCCCAAGCCGGAAGGCGTCCGCCTGCGGCACGAGCTGGCCGCCTTCAAGAACGTCCAGGTCCTGCTCGCCATGGCGATGACCGTCCTGGGGTTCGGCGGTGTCTTCGCGGCCATCACCTACATCGCGCCCATGATGATCCACGTCGCCGGTTTCGCCGACGGCTCGGTGACCTGGCTGCTGGTCCTCTTCGGCCTCGGCATGGTCGGCGGCAACCTGATCGGCGGCAAGTACGCCGACCGGGCCCTGATGCCCATGCTGTACGTGTCCCTCGGGGCGCTCGCCGTGGTCCTCGCGCTGTTCACGCTGACCGCGCACGACAAGATCCTCGCGGCCGTCACCATCGCCCTGATCGGTGCCCTGGGCTTCGCCACCGTCCCGCCGCTGCAGAAGCGGGTGCTGGACCAGGCGCACGGCGCGCCCACGCTGGCCTCCGCCGTGAACATCGGCGCCTTCAACCTGGGCAACGCCCTGTCCGCCTGGCTCGGCGGACTGGTGATCGCGGCCGGCCTCGGCTACACCTCGCCCAACTGGGTCGGCGCCGCCCTCGCCGCGGCCGCCCTGGTCCTCGCCTTCCTCTCGGCCGCGCTCGACCGCCGTGCCGCCCGCACCGGCGCCGTGGTCGCCGGCTCCGTCCCCGCCGACCAGCACGGGGCCCTCATCCCCTGACCCGTTGATCCGGGGCCGCGGGATCCCTGGATCCGAGGCCGCGGGCCGACGCCGCCCCGCAGTCACCGGCTCCCGTCACCACTCGACCCGCTCGATCAGCTCACCCCGTACAACCGGTCCATCAAGGAGAACCTCCCCATGAGCACCACCACTGCTGTCGCCCCGCTCACCACAGCGGACGCCGAGGCCCTGGTCACCGGCGCTCGCCGGGCCGCCGAGGCGGCCGGAGTCAGCGTCAGCGTCACCGTCCTCGACGCCGGCGGGCATCTGCTCGCCTTCCGGCGGGACGACCGCGCCGTACTGATCTCCGGCGAGACCAGCACCCGCAAGGCCTACACGGCGCTGCAGCTGGACGCCCCCACCGCCGACCTCGTGGACGCCGTGCAGCCCGGGGGACCGTTCCACACGTTGCCGACCGCGCTCGACCGGCCGCTGCTGTTCATCGCGGGCGGACTTCCCGTGCGGCGGGACGGCCGCCTGATCGGCGCCATCGGTGTGGGCGGGGGCGCGCCCGAGCAGGACCACGCCTTCGCCGAGGCCGCCGTGGCCGCGCTCGGCTGAGCCGGACAACGCACACCACGCACACCGGGCCCGCCCGCTGCGTC